>JBMDYE010000112.1:0-9292 GCA_048595135.1 Planktothrix sp.
ACACTTGCTCCAGACATTGAGCCAATAAATGAGGCTGATCCGGTTCACACCAACCTGATATGATATTAGCAGACTTAAATTCCATCAACGGGGGAATTTCTGTCGATGCAATGGGGGTTCCTGATGCTAAATAATCAAAAAATTTCAAGGGAGAAGTAAACGTAGCCGCTTGAGTTAACAGATGGGGATGGGCGAGAATATCCGCCGCTTGCAATAAACTCGCCAGTTGATTTTGAGGAAGAAACCCTAAAAATTCAACGTTATTGACTTGTTTCTCCTGAGCTTGGGTTTGATACGCTTTGACGTGGGCGGGATCACCTCCTGCAAAAACAAATTGAATTTGCGGTAAAGTTTTAGCCACATCAATCAAGAGATCAATGCCTTTAAATGAATATAATCCTCCTGAATAAACGACTAAATACTGGCATTGATTTTTAAGAAGTTTTTCTCGCCATTGTTGAGCGGCTTCAGGCTGCCGAAATAGAAAAAAATCATTACAACCGTTGTGAAGGGTAATGACTTTTTCGGGGGGCATTCCATTCTGAATCATGCTGTCTCTAACGGTATCAGCCACAGTGACCGTAATGGGTAACAAAGGGCTGTTGACAATTTCGGGTTCAAATTTCCATTTTTCATGATGATGCTGTTCATAAATAGCGGGAATCCCAGAACGAATTGCTAAGGTAGCAAATCCCCAATTGCGAGTATGGATAATTTTGGCAGCCGGCTTGATAAAGGTGGGAAAATAATATTTGGAAATAATCGTATTCGAGTGAGTCCATTTTCCGCCCCAACTGCGATCCACAGGCCAAGGTCGAGGCAGGGGAGCCACTTTTAATTTGTTTTGAATATTATACGCTTGGACAAGTTCAGCTTCTGGGGTTTGGGGTGAGAAGGGATGCAGCAATTCCTGGGGGTTAAAGGGAGTCATTGCTTTGTGAAGATAAGCTAATACCGTTGAGTAGCCTAAATTCGCGGCGGCATTAGCCGAATTAACGACTTGTACTAAGCTGGCAACATTCGTTTGTGGCAGTACATTTCTGGTGTAGAAGATATAATATTTAGGCGGTGACATAATCTGAATACCTCTCGGTTTAAGGGTTGCTTTAGATTTTGTTATTCAAGCGAATTTTTACACTTTGTTCAATAAATTCTAGGCTATCTAGAATAAACGTTGCGGAACGATAAGACTCGTTGAGTAGTTCCTGCCGTTCTTCTGGATCATCGACTAGCTCATCGGCTAATAATTGTAGGAAACCGATCATGGGGTTAAGACGACTGCGAACTTCATAGGAACTGCGAATAATGGCGCGATCGCGAGTCGCTTCATCAGCGAATTGCATGGTATAAAGTTGAGTATATTTTCCGCCTTTGGCGAGGAGTTGATCATGGGTTCCGATCTCTGCCAAACATCCTTGCTCTAAAACGGCAATTTGATCGGCTTTTTGAATGGTGGATAAACGGTGCGCCACAACAACCGTTGTGCGATCGTGACTGAGTTTATCAATCGCTTCTTGAACTAAACGTTCGGAAACCGTATCTAAAGCGCTGGTGGCTTCATCTAAAATCAAGATATCGGGATTTTGTAGAATAGCTCTAGCAATTGAAATCCGTTGACGTTGACCCCCAGAGAGTAAGACGCCGCGATCGCCAATCGGAGTTAGAAACCCTTGGGGTAACTTAACAATAAATTCCTCAGCATTAGCTTGTTGAGCCGCAAAAATAATTTCTTCATCGGTGGCATTCGGTTTAGCGTAGGCGATATTATCTCGAACAGAAGCATTAAATAAGAATGTATCTTGACTAACAATTCCCATGGATTGTCTCAGACTTTTTAAGTCAAAGTCTCGTAAATCTTGACCATCAATCGTAATACAACCTGCTGTTGGGTCATAAAATCGAGGGAGAAGATCAGCTAAGGTGGATTTTCCCGCACCGGAACCTCCGACTAATGCTAAGGTTGTACCACGGGGCAGATACAAATCAATATCTTGAAGAGCCAGTTTGTCATGACCTGGATAGGTAAAAGAAACCTGATTAAAATGAATGCCTTCTTGTAGTTTGGTAAACGGAATGAAACCGGACTTCATAATCGGTTTATTATCCCGTCTTAAAAACTCGCCAATAATGTTAATGGCTGCTAATCGTTGTGCTAGATTACTTCGGGCATTATTCAGTTGAGAAATTAGGGGTAAGGTACGAAACAGGATAAACAAATAGGTGAGTAAAATCGTTGATAAGGCAGTAATTTGATCTTGGGATAAAAAGAATTTCCCGACCACAATCAGCACTAAAAGAACGACCATATTCACCACTTCATTGATGGGGGCAATGGCGGCGGAAGCCATTTGAGCTTTATAATCGGCTTTTTCTCGTTCTCGAATTAAGTGTTTAAGCTGTTCATATTCGGGGTTTTCATTCGCGGTGGCTTTGACTAAGCGAATGCCATTCAAAACTTCCATCTGCTTAATCGAATAATTTCGCGATATTTTTGAGAGTAAATTTCCCGATTGTTTAGATTTAGAAATAATATATTGATTTAAGAGACTGACGATAAACAGCAAAACTCCTGTTGCTAAGGTTAGCTGCCAAGAAATAGACAGGAGAATCAGCACAAACACAAAAATTGTGATTGAGGTGGTAAACATTCCAATATAAATTCCAATCGCACTGGCAGCCCGGGCGATTTCCCCCCCTAATTGGTTAATTAAATCACCAACTTTTGTTTTTGCATAAAAATCCAAGTCTACATCTAGCATTAACTTTAATCCGGCTTCGCGCATATCGCAGGTTAAGGTGCGACTCAGGGAACTGGAAACTAAGCTACTCCAATAAGCTGTTAAATTCTTTAAAACTAATGCGAATAAAATGGCTAAAGCCATTAATCCTAATCGATAAGATTCGGGAACATCCCCAAAGGGAAGTAACATTCTTTGGATTAAAGGAGGAGCACCTTTCATTTCCATTTCTTGGCCTAAAAAATTTAAGACCACAGGAACAATTAAGGTGGTACTAATCCCACTAAAAATAGCTCCAGAAAAACCTAAAAGAATTGTTAGGATAATCCGAATCGGATATCGTCGTGCATATTGAACTAAATAGTTTTGATTAGACATACTGAATTTTTATAATGAATCCCATCTGAGAGGGAAGCTTTATTGTACGTTCTTGCATTTAGCTTGGGGCTTTGATTCTAACGGAGTCTTTGAATAACCTCCTGTAAAATCACAGCCATTGCATCAATACTGTAGTTCTCAATACATCGCTGCCGAGCTTTCCAACCTTTCGCTTGCGCTTCTTCAAACTGATCAAAAATCCTCACTAGGGTTTGAGCGATTTGTTCGGGTGAACCTGACTCGACTAAATATCCAGTTTCCCCCAAAATATCGGGAATATCTCCAACTTGGGTTGCTAGAATCGGTTTTGCCATCGCCATCCCATCGGTTAGCTTTAATGGAAATTGAGCTTGGGCTGCGGGAACATCTCGTTGAGGAACCACAACAACATGGGCGGAGGCAACCACTTCAGGCATCATTATAGCTGGAGTTTTTGGTAACTTAATAATCCACTGTCCCCATTTTTGTATTAATTGCTCGTCATACTCATCATAGGGGCTTCCTCCCACAATCACTAATTTAATATCCTTTTGATTGAGTTGTTCTAAAGCAATCAGAACATCTTCTAATCCTTTATAGGGTCTGGGTGCCCCCGGAAACATTAAAACTCGATAGTCTTTCAATCCATACTTGAGGCGACTCGCTTCTGGATCATACCGTTGGGGATCAAATAAGGTAATATCTTTTCCATTGGGTAAATAAATGCCACCAAAGCGTTGCTTTAAAAATTGGGTATGAAGGGTGATACAATCGGCTTGAGAAACTAACCGTTCTATCCATTTTAGATAAAAGGGATAGTCGGGTTGCCTTAAAGAACCATCCGGTTTAAACAAATCTCTTCTCAGTTGTCTGAGAGAAGGTTTATATTGGTATTGTTCTCCCCCGTACCAGCTTAATTCCCAATCATCAATATCTAAAATCACAGGGCGATGGGTTTGCCACCTTTTGAATAAAGATAAACCAAAGCTGGTGGGTTTGAGTTTATAAGCATAGATGATGTCCCCGCTAATCTGCTGCAACAGTTGTTGAGCCGATTTAAAAAATTGAGGATAATAGGTTTCTTTGATAATAGAAACAATCGGAATATCCTCACTCAGGGTTAAGGTTTCATCTGCTGCTTGAGTGAAGCCGACAATCTCGACTTCACAGTTGATTTTTTTCAGGGCTTGAGCGAGTAAAAAGGGACGAACGGCACCTCCCCACCTTCCGGCTCCGCTACTGGATAAATCACTAACAACGATTGAAACTTTCATAGTAAAATTAACTATCCTTTTCTCCAGGTGGGATTTAATACGTTATAGCCAAAATTTTTGGAATAATAGTTAAGGATCACGTTCGGGATAAACCTTCATTAAAATTTGCTCCTTTTATTGATTTCTTCTGCATTCATGGTTTAGGCTAACCTCTTATGAAAACAGGTCATAAATTTAGTTTACCATCCCCGTATTTATCTTTAGAAACTTTACTGATTTCAGCCATTATTATTGGCATTTTGCTTAGAGTTCTCAACTTAGGAACCCGCGAGTTTTGGTACGACGAAGTATTATCCCTCCTCTTATCTACCGGACAAAAAAGTGCTTTTGTGGCTCCAAAGGATGTCCCTGTTGTTTTAGCTGATTATACTCTACTCTTGAATTTACCACCGGAATCCAGTTTTAGTGATGTTTTAAGAACTATCGTTAGTCTGCTGCGAGGAGTGGTTGGTGGTGAGCCTCATCCTCCTTTATTTTACCTGAGCCAGCATTTCTGGTTACGGTTATTTGGCAATAGCGAAATTGCCCAACGCAGTTTCAATATGTTACTCAGTTTATTCAGTATTGGGTGTGGTTATGGTTTAGGACGAACTTTATTGGGACATCGGGGGGGTTTATTATTCGCTGCTACCTTAGCAACCAATCCCTTCTTTTTATTCCACTCCTTGAATGTCCGAATGTATGCTCCGTTAGTTTTATGGACAATTTTAAGTGCTTGGGCTTTAATTCAGTTAATTGGTATTGATCAAATTCAATTTCAAGACGCTCAAATTGACAATAAAACTCCCCAGGGATTGAAAAAACAACTGTTTTGGACAGGGGTATTAATTGCTGCTGTGGCGGCTGGATGTTTAACCTTTTATTTATTTGCTTATTGGCTGATTACGTTAGCAGTCTTAGTCTTCTATTTAGATCGACGTCATTGGTGGCAACACGCCTTACGCGTCGGTACTGGGGTATTGATAACAATTCCTTGGGTGTTATGGGGAACCCGTCAACAATTACGGAATGCTGACTTAGGACGGTTTAGCACTCCTCCCGGTTTTTTTGCGACAATGGTACAGCATTTACAAGATGTTGCTTATCTTTTAGGGGTGCAATTAGGGGTAGGAGATTGGATTACCAGTATTCCAGTTTGGGTTGCCGTGATCACGGGGATTTTCTGGATTATTGTTTTTATCCTCGGTAGTCTTCATCTTTGGAAACTGGGAGAAAATCAACGGTTAGGGACAATATTAATTTTAGGAATTTTTCCTCTCTTCTTGGCGTTACTTGCGGATATTGTGGGTAAAAAATTTACCATTGGGTTTGGCTGGGGAAGAAGTTTAATGATTATTCTTCCGGGTTGTTTATTATTAATTACGCTTTTAATTCAACGAGCGAGTGGACGATGGTTTGCAACCTTAGCAACAGGTTTAGTCTTGATTTATTTAACCTTATCCGTAGGGGATTTTACCCTGAGAAATCGTGCTATGTTTGAGCAAATCAACAATATAATTGCTACGGATCAAAATCGTCCGACCTTAATTGTCATGAATTCTAAAGCTTGGGGTCATGTTAACCGTTTAGCTTATTATATTTCTCCTCAATATCCTGTTTCGTTATTGGCTCAAGAGTCGGCTAAACTGATTCCGGCTTTGCAAAAATCCTTAACGACGAACCCTCCCGTTTATAACAGAATTATTTGGTTAGAAGCGGCTGAACCCGTTTGGTCTGAACCTACAACTGCAACTGAAAGACAACAAATAGAAGGAATTTTGCAGCAACAATATCAACTTCAAAACAGCCAAGTTGTTTCGGGGACAATGGATTTGGATGAATTTACAGTTAATCTCTATCAACTTCAATAAGTCATGAACACTTAATTCACGTGAAGTGACAAAAAGTTGTCAAGCTTTGAAGTTCGGGACTAGGGATCTAAAGTGCTACGCACTCTTAGAACAGGGGACAGGGAACAGTAAGCGGCGAAAGGGTTTGCTGGATTTAGACTTGTCCTAACTGTAATGCGTAGTGCTATAGTTTCCTAATTCAAACACTAGATTATTTGACTTCTGTTACCCGCCAACTCAGTTTGAGATTTAACCAGAAATTCCATAAAGTGACTGCTGCGATCGCAATTAATTTCGCAACATATTCATTCACCCCAAATACATTAAACAGCAGATTGACAGTTAACACATTTAAAATTAATCCCGATAAACACACTAAATTAAACTTTAAAAATCGTTTAAACCGTTTTCCCATGCCTTTTTGATGGCGGGAAATATCTCCAAATGTCCAAAGATCATTCCAGAGAAAATTATTAATAATCGCCACCTCGGCGGATACAATCGCACTGCGGGTTAACGCTAAACCGAGAACGGTTCTGAGGAAATAAAATACCCCCATATCCACAAAAACGCCACTAAACCCAACAATTCCAAACCGGAGAAACCGCATAATCGGCCATCGAGATATTCGCAACCGGACTAAATGTTGTAAATATTCAATATATTGTTTTCCCGTAACTTTGCTTTCTCCTTCTAACCGTTCTTGGAACACATAACCGACTTCTCCGACCCAACGAATTTGTCCCCGACCTAACACTTCAATTAAAATTTTATAGCCGATGGGGTCAAGGGTTTTCCCGGCGATCGCTTCCCGCCTGACCATAAAATAACCACTCATCGGATCGGAGACTCGACCGATCACGCCTGGTAAAATAATTAATCCTAAAACCTGCGCCCCCCGTGATAAAAATCGCCGAATGACACTCCAGTCACTTACTCCTCCCCCTTCAATGTGACGACTCGCAACGGCTAAATCTGCCCCTTTTTCAATTTCTCCTAACAATTGTAATAAGGCTTCAGGAGGATGTTGTAAATCCGCATCAATAACGCCTAAAATTTCCCCTCTCCCCGCTTGCCAACCTCGAATAACCGCCGTAGAAAGCCCCCTTTCTTCTTGACGTCGCATCACTTTTAATTGAGGATAAGTTGGGACTAAATTTAGGGCAACTTCCCAAGTTAAATCTGGGCTATCATCATCTACTAGAATTAACTCATATTGATCAGGGATTGTCTGATCTAATAATTGAGTTAATTGTTCAACAATTCCTTTAACATTTTTACTTTCTTTATAAGTGGGAATTACTAAGGATAACCGGAGCGGTAAATCATCCGTATTGGTAGAAACCCAATTTTTCTCAGGAATTTGTAAAGCTCCTTGAGGGACAGGAAGCAAAGAAGGCGTTTCAGTCATCTTGATTAATTAAACCTCTTAGGGGTTTCGGCTAAAATCAGCATTCGGCTGATTCAAGCTCGTCAATTATCGGCACAGAGTTCTTAAACAGAACCCAAATTGTTTTCAGTATAAGGCTGATTTTGAGCGCATCTGAGTAAATTTAAAAAAATTAAAGATTAATCCCGCTGCTTAGATTTACAAATCATTAAATTGTAAACGTCCCGTTTGCACATAATCAAAAACGCGATTAATTTGATGGCGTTCCGATTCGGTAATGTCTTGATCTGATAAAATGGCTGACATTAATCTCAGATAATCGGTATGACTCAGTTGGCCAGAGGTTAAAATCCGATCAATCATTTGAGTCAGGGGGACTTTAGAGCGAGTTTGATTTGTCCACACCATTTGCACTGTTTCCTTCCTTACAAAATTATTGGCGTTTTCCGTTCAATCCGTAGATTTGTTAAACTTTATATTGCCACAATCACCCTCGATTTTTTAATCTCTTTAGAAACTCTTCTAAAACCCGTTAAACTGTTCCCAGGAGGGCATTTTTTATGCACATTGAACGGATTCCCGCTTTGTCTGATAATTATATTTTTTTATTGCATAACCCGGATCTCAAGATTGCGGCGGTTGTTGATCCGGCTGAGGCTGATCCCGTTTTACAACAATTACAGAGGCTTGGGGCGGAATTGGTTGCAATTTTTAACACCCATCATCACCGAGATCATGTGGGGGGAAACACCGAACTGATGCAAAAATACCCGAATTTGACGGTGTATGGGGGAGTTGAAGATCAAGGCAGAATTCCGGGTCAAACGGTGTTTTTACAAGACGGTGACCCCATTGAATTTGGGGGACAAAAAGGGGAAGTCTTCTTTGTTCCCGGTCATACAAAAGCCCATATTGCTTATTATTTTCCGCCTCAACATTCTGAGCAACTGGGGGATTTATTTTGTGGCGATACCCTGTTTGCGGGGGGATGCGGTCGGTTATTTGAAGGAACGCCCCAACAAATGGTAAATTCCTTAAGTAAATTGCGAAATCTCCCCGATTCAACAAGGGTTTGGTGCGCCCATGAATATACCCTAAATAACTTAAAATTTGCGTTAACCGTAGATGCAGATAATTTAGATTTACAGCATCGGTTTGAAACTGTCAAGGTTGCCCGCCGTCAAAATCAACCGACAATTCCTTCTAATATTGGCTTAGAAAAACGCACCAACCCGTTTTTGCGGTGGGATGTTCCGAGTTTACAAGCGTCGGTGAAAAGCAGCGATCCGGTGCAGACCTTTGCTCGTTTACGGGGCATGAAAGATCAGTTTTAAGGTCAGAGCCTCTTGCGATCGCGTCCCCTATTTCGTTAGTATAGAGTGTTTGGGTTAAAAGATTATAGGAACTCATCATGGCTAAACGTGTTCAACTCGTCCTCACCAAAGACGTGAGTAAACTGGGCAAAAACGGCGATCTCGTGGAAGTCGCTCCGGGTTATGCTCGTAACTACTTATTGCCCCAAAGTTTCGCAGTGCGGGCAACCCCTGGTATTCTTAAACAAGTGGAACGGCGTCGGGAAGAAGAACGGCAACGTCAACTGGAACTGAAGCAACAAGCAGAAACGCAAAAACAAGCGCTGGAAAAAGCTGGTCTATTCACCATCGCCAAGCAAGTTGGGGAAGAAGATGCGATTTTTGGAACGAT
>JBMDYE010000113.1:0-14735 GCA_048595135.1 Planktothrix sp.
TTTAAACCGTTTAATTTTAATTATACCGTAATCGTCCGTTAAGTAGGATGGGCTCTGCCCATCATCTTATTATCTTTAATATTAAAAATAAATCTAATGTAATTTATAATGATTTTAAGATGAGTATATGGATAATTGGGGGAACCAGTGAAAGTGCCAGGTTAGTAAAAGCGATCGCATTTTTACAAATTCCTTGTATTATTACCATAACAACAGATAGTGCAAAATCCCTTTATCCCCCAGAAACGAATTTATTAAAAATTTGGCTTGGAAAATTAGATCCGAAACAAATCTATGATTTTTTAGAACACCATAAAATTAAAGTTATTTTAGATGCGTCTCATCCGTTTGCGGTAGAAATTTCTAAATTAGCGATCGCAACTTCCCAAAAACATCATATTCCTTATTTACGCTTTGAACGTCCGGTTGTTGAACAAAACTTGCTTTCCACCCATACTGAGGTTAACACTAATATTATTTTTTTGAATAACTTAGAAACCTTATTATCCGGGGACTACCTAACCAAAAACCGCGTTTTATTAACATTAGGCTATCGGACGTTACCGCAATTTCAACCTTGGCAAAATCAAACCGAATTATTTGCTCGAATTTTACCCTCTCCCGTCGCCTTAGAAACCGCACTGAATTCTGGTTTTACCCCTGACCGCATTATCGCTATTCGTCCCCCCATTTCCGAAGCATTAGAAACAGCATTATGGCAACAGTGGAATATTTCTCTCGTTGTCACTAAATCTTCGGGAACAGCGGGGGGAGAAGATATTAAAATTAAGGTCGCGAACAACTTAGGAATTCCCTTAATTATTTTAGAACGACCCGCTATAAATTATCCGCAAAAAACCGATAGTTTAGAAGAAGCGATTCAATTTTGTCAACAATAGGGTTTAGAAACCGGGTTTCTCAACAAAAACTGCTGATTTTATCCAATAAACAAACGGTAGAAACCCGGTTTCTTGGTTTTTATGCAGAGGTAAGGGCGGGGTGACCCCGCCCCTACAGGGACGTGCGATGTCTTGTGTTGAGATGCCCCAACTCGATACAATGGATAGGTTGTATTGAATGGGATGGGAGCGACGGGAACGAATGCAGTGCAGAAAACTCGCTGATCATCTAGTATTGAGCGCTTCAGTCCGTTCTAACATCAACGGGTAACATTTGAAATTGTAATATGATAGAACGTTATACATTGCCTGAAATGGGCAACTTATGGACAGACGAATATAAACTGAGAACTTGGTTGCAGGTGGAAATTGCCGTCTGTGAAGCGCAGGCTGAATTAGGATATATTCCGGCTGAGGCGGTTGAGGAAATTAAAGCAAAGGCGAATTTTGATATTAAGCGAGTATTGGAAATTGAGGCGGAAGTACGCCACGATATGATCGCCTTTTTAACCAATGTTAACGAATATGTCGGTGATGCGGGTCGCTACATTCATTTAGGCTTAACCAGTTCTGATGTATTAGATACGGCGTTGGCGTTGCAGTTGGTGGCGAGTGTGGATGTGCTGTTAGAACGGACTGAGGCGTTATCTCAGGCGATTCGTTACCAAGCGCAACAACATCGAGATACCGTTATGATTGGAAGATCCCATGGTATCCACGCAGAACCCATCACCTTTGGGTTTAAATTAGCGGGATGGTTGGCGGAAGTTTGCCGCAACCGTGAACGTTTGGTGCGTCTACGCAATAGTGTGGCGGTAGGGAAAATTTCCGGCGCTGTGGGAACCTATGCTAACGTTGATCCCAGAGTAGAAGCGATCGCTTGTCAAAAATTAGGATTAGAACCGGATACCGCTTCAACACAGGTGATTTCCCGTGATATTCATGCGGAATATGTACAAACCTTAGCCTTATTAGCCGCCTCTATTGAACGGTTTGCCGTTGAAATTCGCAACTTACAACGCACCGATGTTTTAGAAGTTGAAGAATTTTTTGCCAAAGGTCAAAAAGGATCTTCTGCGATGCCGCACAAACGTAACCCCATTCGCAGTGAACGCTTAACCGGAATGGCAAGAATTATTCGCGGAAATGCCGTTGCAGCATTAGAAAATGTGGCGTTATGGCATGAACGAGATATTTCCCACAGTTCCGTTGAACGGATGATTTTACCCGACTCCTCAACCGTTGCCCATTTCATGTTAGTAGAACTAACAGATTTAGTCAAGAATCTGTTAGTTTATCCCGAAAACATGAAACGCAATATGAACTTGTATGGTGGGGTTGTGTTTAGTCAACGGGTGTTATTAACCTTAGTTGAAAAAGGCATAAGTCGCGAAGATGCCTACAGAATTGTACAATCTTGCGCGCACACCGCTTGGAATCAACCACAAGGAAATTTCTATGCTTTAATTAAGCAAAATCCCGAAGTTAATGCTAAATTATCCCCCGAAGAAATTGAAGCGTGTTTTGACCCCAATCATCACCTCAAAAACCTTGATCAAATCTATCAAAGATTAGATATATAGGAAATTAAGAATTAAGAATTAAGAGGGAATAGGGAATGGGGAATGGGGAATAGGGAATAATAAATTTCTTCCCCTGCTCCCTCCGCTGTACGGGCGGGATCTTTCGGTAGGTGAGTTATCGGTTTTTATCCTAAATTGCTGCCCGCTCATATCCCGCCCCTACGAAGGCGTGACTGTAAAAACGTTTTATTATTAATTAATTAAATAAACTAACAATGGGTAAGAAAATAATTTTAGTTTTATTTGTATTTTTCCTAACAATTTTTAGCTCTAATTTGAATAGCGTTCATGCACAAACAATTCCTGGAAATTCTAACCAAAATCTAGTGAATGTGAACGTTAATCCACCTCAAACGTCACCGAATATTCAGGATTATAATCAAATTTCTCCCCAAGACCGATTAATTGACATTAAATCTGTTAATCCCAATATTCGGTTAGATATGCGGTATGCCACTGCGAATAATTTTTTAAAGCGAAAACTGTATTCTGCACCCCGTTGTTTGTTGCGTTCTGATGCCGCACAACGGTTATCTAAAGTGCAGCAAGATTTAGAAGAAATGGGATTAGGATTAAAAGTTTATGACTGCTATCGTCCCCTTTCTGTAACTCGTCAAATGTGGGAAATTTTACCCGATACCCGTTATGTTGCGAACCCAGCTAGAGGGTCTCGCCATAACCGAGGTGCGGCAGTTGATTTAACCTTAGTTGATAACCGCACAGGTGCAGAATTAGAAATGCCAACCGGGTTTGATGATTTTACCGAAAAAGCGGCGAGAGATTACCCAGGAACTCCTCCCCAAGTGCGTCGGAATAGTGAATTACTCAACTATATGATGAAAAAACAAGGGTTTATTCCTTTAATTACAGAATGGTGGCATTATGATGCACCAAACTGGGATCAATATTCGTTATTAGATGTGCCGTTAGAAAATATTCGTTAATCGTTGGGTGCGTAAAAATCCCCCTTACGCACCTTTTCAATTTTTGGGTAAAGAATTAATACGTTGAGGTAAGTTTTTTAAACTCATCCTTACGATTTATTTTAGACACGGCACAATATTGGGAAGTTCAGTAAAATACTAAGTAGACCTACTCAAAAAAAACAGAGATATGCAGTATTACTTCACCGCATTTATTGTTATATTTTTCTTCGCTTGTTATGGTTATAGTTACATTATTGTTAAACTCGCCAAACAAAAAGGCGAAGAATATTTATTTTTTGGACTGATACTCGGTTTATTCGGATTTATGGCGTTTTGCGCGGCGTCTGTTCCCTTTTTACATTGGTTACTGGAGTAAAAACGCTCCTCATTCCTGATTATGCCGTTTCTAACCTTAAAAAATTACCGTTTTCACTACACAATTAGCGGCAATACAGAGCAACCTATTCTTTTACTTTTACATGGGTTTCTGGGAAATGGCAATGATTTTAAAACCAGCATTTCTCAGCTATCATCCCAATACTGTTGTTTAACCGTTGACCTCCCTGGACATGGAAAAACCCAAGTGTTAGGGGGAGATCATTATTATACAATGGCAGAAACCGCCATCGGTTTAATCGAGTTATTAAATCACCTTAATTTTAAACTCTGTCATTTATTCGGATATTCAATGGGAGGACGGTTAGCGTTATATTTAACCCTACAGTTTCCCCAATATTTTCAACGGGTGATTTTAGAATCCACCTCCCCCGGATTAAAAACCGAAACAGAACAGATAAATCGTTTAAAGTCCGATGAAAAATTAGCTAAATCGTTAGAAGATTTAGCGGCTTCTTCCTGTTTTCAGGAATTTTTAGATAGGTGGTATCAACAACCCTTATTTGAATCTTTAAAAAATCATCCTGAATTTGCCAATATCTTACAACAACGCTTAAATAATAATCCCTCAGTGTTAGCAAAATCCCTGCGTTATATGGGAACAGGAAAACAACCCTCCCTCTGGAAAAAATTATCTCAAAATCAAATACCGTTATTACTGCTTGTTGGCGAATACGATACAAAATTTAAACAAATTAACCAAGAAATGGCTAATTTATGTTCCGTCGCACAGTTGCAAATTATCCCCAATTGTGGTCATAATATTCAAATCGAAAATCGTACCGCATGGGTTAATACTATCCTTAATTTCCTAAAAAGTCCGTAAGGGCGAAGTCATCGCGCCCGTACAAGCACCGCTAGTCTTCCTAAAAAGTCCGTAGGGGCGAGGTCATCTCGCCCGTACAAGCGCCGCTAGTCAAAATTAATGAACTATCAGTTTAAATTCCACCCCTATCAACGTCGCTTTAAAACTCCCCTGAAAACTGCTCATGGAAATTGGGAAAAACGAGAAGGAATTATTTTCTGTTTAACCAATGAAACCGGAAAAAACTATTGGGGAGAAATTTCACCGTTGAGTTGGTTTGGTTCAGAAACCTTTCAACAAGCGTTAGAATTTTGTCAAAAACTTCCTTCTACCCTTTCCCCTGAAATAATTTTCACAATTCCTAATGATTTACCGGCTTGTCAATTTGGCTTTGAATCGGCAATTTTACCGCCACGAACCCGACAGAATCAATTAAAAATCAGTGGATTATTACCAACAGGGAATCCAGCTTTAAGCGACTGGAAAACTTTATTTAACCAAGGATATACAACTTTTAAATGGAAAATTGGTGTGGCTTCTATTTCAGAAGAATTAAAAATTTTTCAACAGTTAATTTACAGAATAATTAATGCCTTAACCCTTCCCAAACAAAAGATATTTTTACGATTAGATGCGAATGGGGGATTAAACTTAGAACAAGCTCGTCAATGGTTACAAATTTGTGATAAAATTAATTCTAACTATTTTAGCTGTCTAGAAATTGAATTGATTGAACAACCTTTAGCCATTCATCAATTTAATAATATGTTAGAACTTAGTGAATCTTATTCTACCCCCCTCGCTTTAGATGAATCTGTCGCTACCTTGCAACAATTAAACAATTGTTATCAAAAAGGATGGCGAGGAATTTTTGTTATTAAACCTGCGATTATAGGTTCTCCTACTCAACTCAAAAACTTTTGTCAAAATCATCCGATTGATGCCGTTTTTTCCTCGGTTTTAGAAACGTCAATTAATCAACAAGCCGCTTTCAACTTAGCACAAGAACTTTCTTTTACAAATCGAGCGTTAGGGTTTGGCGTTAATCATTGGTTTGAGGAGGATGAGGAAACCTGGTTAACAAAATTTAAACAAACGTTTTAATCCTATGAATATTGATTTAATCCAAACTCTAAAGACTAAAAAACCAGATTGGTTAATGGCTGAAAATCGAGACTTATTAATTGAGATTACCGAAAATCGCTTTCAATATCTCAGCAAATGGATGAACCGAGAAAAACAATATCCTAAAATTTTACTTTCAGAAGCAGACCCCATCTATTTTTTAGGGAGTTTAATGGCGGCGGTAACTGCGAGATGTCCGATTTTTATTTGTAATCCGAATTGGAAAGACCAGGAATGGAAGCAAGTTGATCATTTAGTTCAACCGAATTTAATCATTTCTAATCAACAAATCTTACCTGAGAATAACCCGATAAACTCAGAAAATTTAAACGATTTAATCATGATTCCCACGGGGGGAACATCAGGAAAAATTCGCTTTGCGGTGCATACTTGGGAAACCTTAACGGCTTCAGTACGAGGTGTTCAACGGTATTTTCAGAAATCCTCCCTTAATTCTTTCTGTACGTTACCGCTTTATCATGTCAGTGGCTTAATGCAATTTATCCGTTCTTTTATAACCGATGGGAATTTAATTATTACTTCGTTTAAAGCCGTCGAAATCGGGGAAACGCTGAATGTTAATCCGACTCATTTCTGGATTTCTTTAGTTCCCACACAACTGCAAAGGTTACTACAAAATCCTTCTCTTATTCCTTGGTTATCCCAATTTGAAATTGTGTTTTTAGGGGGGGCGCCCTCCTGGTCAGAGTTGTTAGAAAAAAGTCGTTTTCATCGAATTAAACTAAGTTTAACTTATGGAATGACGGAAACAGCCTCGCAAATTGTCACGCTGAAACCAGAAGATTTTTTAGCCGGAAATAATAGCAGTGGACAAATTTTACCCCATGCTAAAATTCATCTATTTAATGAAAATGGGGAAAAATTAAAACAGAATCAACCGGGATTGTTAAGCATTCAAGCTGATTCTTTAATGTTCGGTTATTATTCTCCTGATTTTAATCCACGATTGAAAATTTTATCCTTTGAACCCGATGATATTGGATACTTTAATAATCAACATTTTTTAACGATTATTGGCCGGAATAGTGAGAAAATTATTACAGGGGGAGAAAATGTATTTCCTGCCGAAGTAGAAGCCGTTATCCGAGCAACAGGTTTAGTCCAAGATATTGCAATTATGGGTAAACCCGATACCCAATGGGGAGAAATCGTTACTGCGGTTTATGTTCCCAGTTCTACGGAAATATCAGAAATACAATTAAAAACGGCAATCCGTAATCAATTAAGTTCCTATAAACAGCCTAAACTTTGGGTTCCTGTTCCCGTACTTCCCCGCAATGCTCAAGGCAAATTAAATCGAGAAATATTGCAAAGTTTAGTTATATGAAATCCTGAAATTGATGCTACAGATGATCCCTAAACTCCACGTAGAGACGTGCCATGGCTCCACGTAGAGACGTGCCCTGGCACGTCTCTACACAATACGGATGCGTAGCAAATATTTAAAGATTTCATATTAGGTCTATTTAAACTAAGATTTGGTTACTCAGTGAAGTCAGTATTACTCATAATAATATGTTCATCTACACTAACTGGCCCAGCACCAAAATAAGTAATCATTAGTAATCCCCCCATTAACCCAATATTCTTTAAAAAATCTATTTTTTCTTCTGGAACTTCCCAGAAATTGTGGAAAACTAACGTAGTTGGAATTAAAAATAACATCAAAATCAAAGCTCCTATCCGGGCTTTAAACCCCACTACTAACGATAATCCCCCAACAATTTGAAAAATAATATTTCCTAATAATAATATAGCCGGAAAGGGTAATCCTCGTCCTGCCATCATTTCTTGCGTTTCTTGAAACTCAAAAATTTTGGTAATTCCTGAATGCAGGAAAATTGTTGCTAAAAAAGCACGGGCGATTAACGGAATAAACTGCATAAGGCTTGACCTTAACTTAAGTAGATGAGGAACTAGGAATTAAGAAAGACAAGAAAATAGCATTTACTATCTTAACTCCTAATTTAGGTTAGTGTAAGATAAATCCAACCCCTAAGAGCAAACCACTCCAAAAATGCAGGGTAACGGCAATAAATTTAGAATTGCTGACGAATTCCGGCTGATGATGATATTGATTCACATGACGACACAATTTAATCGCGGAAGGAATCGCAGCAAAACTAAGTAACGTCCAAATTGGGAAAATTCCTAAGCTAACTAAAACCCCTATTAACCCGAAAATAGCACCACAAAAAATGGGTAAAAGTTGAGCGCCTTTTTTTGTTCCTAAGCGAACAATCGGGGAACGTTTTCCCGCCGCAATATCATCTTCTACCTGATGAAAATGGGAACAAAACAAAATTAATGTGGTAGAAATGCCAATAATAATCGAGGTGACTAAACACAAATTTGATACCGATTGGGTTTGACTATAATAAACTGCCGACATCCCCACTGGCCCAAAGGCAAAAAAACACAAAAATTCCCCTAACCCTTGATACCCCAACCGGAATGGTGGCCCCTGATATAAATAGCCTAATCCACAACACAGGATAATTAAACCCAAAACTGTTAAATCTTGTTGCCACCAACAAATGGCTAAAATGCCGAAAATTCCCAAAGCTAAACAAGCATTTCCAATTCCCAAAATTAAGGATTTATTTCCGGTTAAATTCACCAAAGAATGATGCTTATTTTTATCAATTCCCGTTTCCGAGTCAAAGACATCATTCAGAAGATTTTCCCAAGCTAAAATTAAAATAGCAGCAGTCATGAACGTGGTAAAAATCTTCCAATCCATCGTAGAAGTCTGAAAAAAAGCAACGGCTGTTCCTGCCCAAATCGGCATAATTGCGACACTATACATGGGGGGTTTAATTGCCGCCAACCATAACTTATTATTCGGCTTCGCAATCAGTTTTGTGGTCATAGTAGAACGATGTTGAAAACAGCTTGTTTTAGATGATTATAGTTTCAGTAACTGCCGACGAGTGGAATCTGAAAAACCTTGTTTACTTAAAACAGTAAGACGAAAGTTACTAGAGGGAACAATCGTAATTCCACGTCGCACAGGTCTGACTGGTTTATTGTCGCATAGAGTTAACTGATAATGGGAGAGAACTGTTGCTAAAATTAACTTCATTTCAAATAATGACAAAGCCATGCCAATACAACTGCGGTTTCCTCCCCCAAAGGGAAAATACTCATAAGGAGAAAACTTGCGATTTAAAAAGCGTTCTGGTTGAAAAGTTTCCGGTTCTGGATATACGTCACTGCGACGGTGCGCTAAATGAATACAAGGCACTAAAATTGTTCCAGGATCATAACAATATTCGCCAATTTCAAGGCTTTCTCTAACTAAACGGGGTTGAGCAATTAACGCAATGGGGTGAATGCGTAACGCTTCTTGGCAAACCGCCGATAAATACGGTAATTGCGTTACAGCAAGGGGATCAGGGTTTTCCCCTAACCCTTGTAACTCTTGGGTTAAGCGATCGCTAATTTCAGGATAACGATGAATCCAATAAAATGCCCAAGCTAACGCGGAAGCCGTTGTTTCATGGCCCAATAATAACACGGTAATTAATTGATCTCGCAATTCCTGATCCGTTAAAAAGTCCCCCTGTTCATCCTGGGCCATCATCAATAACGATAAAATATCCTCACCAAAACTTTGACGGCGACGGTCGGCCATTTCCGCATAAATTAACCCGTCAATTTGCTGTTGTTGCTGTAAAAATTGACCCCAAGGACTCCAAGACCCCCAATTTTGTTGAAGCACTGGCCAGAAAAACTGTACCGAATACAGGGGAGAGGTGACTTTTTCTAAATAAGGTTCAATTAGATGTTTAAACTGTTCATAGCGAGGGCCAGGATTTAAGCCAAACACCACCCGCAAAATCACCTGTAGGGAAATGTCCGACATAAACTCCCGAATGGCCAAAGTTTGCCCCACAGACCAATGAGAAATCGTGTTTTCGGTAATTTCACGGATCAGTTGACCATAGGTGGGTAGTCGTTTTCCGTGTAGCGGTGGCATTAACAGTTGACGGAGACGTTGATGGCGTTTTCCATCCTGCATTATTAACGATTGTGGCCCGATTAACGGTTGAAAAACATAGGTCATCTTGCCAAATTCAAACTGTTTCGCGTCGGTGGTAAAAATCGTCTCCAAATCGTCAGGACGGCTGAAAAACACGACCGGAGGAGATTTTGGCCCTAATATCCGTAAAGTAAACGTATCTCCGTACTGTTGGGCGCAGGATTGTAAAAATTGAGTCGGTTGGGCAATAATTTGCAGAGTTTGGACTAAAGCAGGAATTTGAGGACTATCAGGCAATTTCATGGAAAACGCTTATTGATCAACAACAGGACTTATGTACACGCTCCCAGAAACCGGGTTTATCGCCGTTATTGACTGCATAAAATCAGGATTTGTCCTGTAGAAACCCGGTTTCTCTGTAAATCCTAAACTAATTCTGCTGACCCCAACAACCCCAGCCTCAATGTCCCTTCTCTTCTAGCTGCCTCCTCCCGTCTGTTGCCTATGGGATCTGGGTGGAATTATAAACTTTTTTTACAGACTGGAGCCAAGATTTTTTCAAGAGAGATTATGAGTATTAGGATCAGTAGGTCTAAGGTTCCTTGTGTTAGATGGCGTTAAATTTCGTTCATCTGTAGCCTTAGCAACGGTATCCTTTGTTCTAACCTTTTGTTGTTCATTTTTTATATGCCAGTTTTTCCTTCTGCAACGCCATTATTGCAAGATCGCCAAGAACTGCATCGTTTTTTGCTAGACTTTCAGCATCATGGGCTGCAAGACTATCAAACGAAAATTTTAAGTATTGCACAGGAAATTGAATGGATTGATCCCTTGGCGGTTTTGCAGAAATTTTATCATCCTCGATTAATTCATTTTTATTTTGAGAAGCCTCAGCTTGAGGAGTCTTTTGTTGCAGTGGATACGGCTTTAAAGTTTACTGCAACGGGAAGCGATCGCTTTTTACAAGCTCAAGATTTTATTCAATCTTGTTTGGATAAAACCGTTATTATCGGAAATAAAAATAGTAAATTACCGAAACCTTATTTCTGCTGTAGTTTCACTTTTTTTGATCAAAATCGTTCCTCTCAATCTAAAATATTTCCTTTAGACAAACTTAAATCAGATTATTTTAAATCAGAACATCATTTTCCTCCGGGTACCATATTTTTACCGAAATGGCAAGTTATTCGCAAAAATAACCGTTGTATTCTGATTGTTAATATTGTTTTAAATAAAAACTCTAAAATCGAAAATATTCTTAGTGATGTCTGGTATAAAAGCCAGCAAATTAATCGATTAGAAAAAACCGATTTATATTCAACTTCTGCTAATTTTTCTTCTCAACCCGTTAAAATTGATCAAAAACCCTATCATCAATTTAAGAAATCCGTTCATTCTGCCTTAAGTCAAATTCAAGAAAAACGCCTTAAAAAAATTGTTCTTTCTCAAGCGATTGATGTTATTTCAAACAATAATTTTGATGTTGTTTTTTCCTTAAATAATTTGCGGTTTTTATATCCCGATTGTTATATTTTTTCTACCAGTAATGGGAAGGGACAACAGTTTATTGGAGCCAGTCCAGAACGATTAATTAGTTTAAAAAATAAAGCGTTAATTACCGATGCGGTAGCTGGTTCAGCCCCCCGCGGAAAAAATGCTTTAGAAGATGTTCAGTTAGGACAAGAATTATTAAGCAGCGAAAAGAATTTACGAGAACATAAAGTGGTTGTTGATTTTATTGTACAACAGCTATTAAATTTAGGATTAAATCCGGCTTTTCTTCCTCAACCTCGGTTAATGCAACTGTCTAATATTCAACATCTCTGGACTCCGATTCAATCGGTGGTTTCTAATAATATTAATTTATTAGAAATTTTAGCTCAACTTCATCCCACTCCGGCTGTTGCGGGAACACCCAGAGACATTGCTCAACAACAAATTCATCATTATGAAGCTTTTGATCGGTCTCTTTATGCCGCCCCCATTGGCTGGATTGATCATCAAGGGAATGGTGAATTTATTGTCGGAATTCGGTCTGCTCTTTTAGATGGAAATCGCGCTAGACTGTATGCAGGAGCAGGCATTGTTGCTGGGTCAGAACCCGAAAAAGAACTCGCCGAAATTCAACTGAAATTACAAGCATTATTAAGAGCGTTAGTTTAAATCAGTAATCAGTAATCAGTAATCAGTAATCAGTAATCAGTAATCAGTAATCAGTGTAAGAGTTATTACTGGTTTCTCGTTTTTTAATCATTACAGCAGGCGGAGCCTGCAATAACACATTGCGAGCTTGAACCTAGCAACGAGAAATTACTGATAACTCTTACACTGATAACTGATAACTGATAACTGATAACTGAAAAAGATGCGAGTTAAAGATATAGGGGAACAAGGATTATTAAAAATTGTGCAGCGTTATTGTCCGGCGGAAATGGTGGGGGATGATGCCGCAATTTTGCCGTTTGTAGCGGATCAATCGTTAGTTGTGACAACCGATATGTTAGTGGATCAGGTGCATTTTAGCGATCGCACCACTTCCCCCAGTGATGTCGGATGGCGGGCGGCGGCGGCGAACCTGTCCGACTTAGCCGCCATGGGGGCTTCTCCCCTCGGAATTACCGTTGCGTTAGGATTAACAGGTGAAACCTCTGTTGAATGGGTAGAACAGTTATATCAAGGCTTAAGTGACTGTTTAAATCAGTACCAAACACCCATTGTCGGTGGCGATCTTTGTCGATCTGCGATTAATTGTATTTCGATTACTGCTTTTGGAACCGTTGTCCCAGAATTGGCTATTCGTCGTTCTGTGGCTCAACCGGGGGATGTTATTCTTGTAACTGGCTATCATGGCGACTCACGGGCGGGGTTAGAATTACTCCTGCATCCCGAATTCAACCCCCAATTAAACGCTGAGGAACGCTTATTTTTAGTTCAAACCCATCAACGTCCTCAACCCCGTTTAGATGTTTTGCCTCACCTACACCAAATTTTAGCCAACTATCGCTCCACTCGAATTGCTGGAATGGATAGCAGCGATGGACTCGCCGATGCCTTAGTCCAAATTTGTCGCGCCAGCCAAGTTGGGGCAAAAGTTGAACGCAGCCAAATTCCCCTATCTAAGGCAATTCAACAATTGGTTTCCCCACAACAAGCCTTAGAGTGGGCGTTGTATGGGGGGGAAGACTTTGAATTAGTTCTCTGTCTTCCTCCCCAAATCGGTCAACAGTTGGTAACAACACTGGAAAAAGGAGCAACTATTATTGGTGAAATTACCCCAGAATCTTCCGTGTTAGTTGTTGACAAGCGCTACCCTAATGACGTGCTAGAACTCTCCCTCAGCCCAGGATTTCAGCACTTTAGCAAATAATTTGGAGTTATGAATGGTTAATTTTAAATTAAATCTTCAAAACTCTGATTGAAGATCAGCGAAAATAGAAAAGTGAAAGAGAGTAGGGCGTTCCAAGTTCCCTGTTCAAAACCGAAGCTTAGAACTGAAAACGCTCCCCATCTCCACGTTCAACTTAGCCTTCCCACTTGTTAGCCATTAATTCGGCTAAGTCAAGAACCCGTTGGCTGTAACCCCATTCGTTGTCATACCAGGCAACCACTTTCACCATGTCACCGTCCATCACCATCGTTAAGCTAGCATCAACGATAGAAGAGGCTTCACTACCGCGATAGTCAGAGGAAACTAAAGGCAGGTCGCTGTATTCCAAAATGCCTTTGAGAGGGCCTTCAGCAGCTTCTTTGAGTGCTTGGTTCACTTCTTCAACAAAGGTTTTCTTTTCCACTTGCACCACTAAGTCCACAATGGAAACGTTAGGGGTCGGAACCCGGAAAGCGATCCCGTTCAGCTTGCCTTTCAGTTCAGGAATGACTAAAGCCACTGCTTTTGCTGCCCCTGTAGAAGTGGGAACAATGTTCACAGCGGCGGCGCGGGCGCGACGCACATCTCGGTGGCTAGCATCTAACAGACGCTGATCTCCGGTGTAGCTGTGGGTCGTGGTCATGGTTCCTTTGATGATGCCGAATTTTTCATGCAGCACTTTCGCAAAGGGAGATAAACAGTTGGTCGTGCAACTGGCATTACTGACCACATTGTAATCATTGTGTTTGTAGGTGTGATCGTTCACGCCCATCACAAAAGTCCCCACGCCATCGCCTTTACCAGGAGCGGTGATCAGCACTTTTTTCGCGCCAGCAATGATGTGCTTAGAGGCACCTTCATCGGTGACGAACACCCCGGTCGATTCGACCACTAAATCAACGCCCCATTCTTTCCAAGGCAAATTCAGGGGGTTGCGATCGGAAAAACATTTAATGGTATTGCTAACTTCTTTCCCATTAATTTTGCGGCTGACGGTGATCGAGTTGTCATCAGCACTAATGTCTACACCTTTGAGAGTGCCCAGCATGGAATCATACTTGAGCAAGTGAGCATTGGTTCTGGGATCAGAGGTATCATTGATCCCCACAAATTCCAGATTGCTATTTTCACGGCCTAACCAGCAGCGTAAAACGTTACGTCCGATTCGCCCAAAACCGTTGATTGCAACTTTAATCACCTTGTTCCTCCTAACAATGGCATCGCCCAAATCAGGCTAAAGTTTGACTGGATAGATTCTCTTGACCCCAATCATACCGTAAAGGCTGTCGCATTCTTCTGTTTTATTTAGGAGGCAGAAGGCAGTCATCAGTCACCAGTCATCAGTCACCAGTCACCAGTCACTGGTGACTGTCCCTCCTCCGAATCCTAAATCCTTCTATTCCTAACGTTAGACTCCGGTGATTTCCGAAGAAAAGGGGTATATAGTATACAAAACTACTGAGACTTCTTAAGATTGGCTAAAATGTCAGATGCTAGCTTACAATGCCTTCTGAGGAATTGTTAAATCGAGGAGTATCGGTAAAAAACAATTCTTGATATGATATCGCGTGTTATTGGCGTGGTGTGGTGTGATAAGGAGCGATCAATGCCGAGTTCTGTTGATTTCA
>JBMDYE010000114.1:0-16249 GCA_048595135.1 Planktothrix sp.
GTTTCCGCCTCAGCCTTGTGGGGTTTGGAACTCGCTTGGTTAACCGGAGGAATCAATTGAATTGATAATCCTTCTCGTGCAATCAAACTATTGGGAAACTCTTCTGCCACTTTTTCACCAATTTGATCCATAAAATCATCATTATGAAGCGGGTCATGATGAAAAATCACCAACCGTTTCACCCCTGCTGCTTTCGCCACTTTCACTGCTTCTTGCCAAGTGGAATGTCCCCAACCCACTTTACTGGTTTTTTCAGAATAATATTCTTCATCGGTATAGGTGGCATCATAAATCAACACATCCGCATCACGAGCTAAAAACAAAACATTTTCATCTAAACGGTCGGGAAAATGTTCTGTATCTGTAACATAAGCAACAGAATAACCCCGCCAATTGACCCGATAACCGACGGATTCCCCGGGATGATTTAATAGTGCTGTTTCCACTAAAATTTCATCCCCAATGGGAACCGCATCCCCGACATTAATATCAACAAACTTTAAATCGGCCCCCATAATTTGTAAGGGAACCGGAAAATTCGGATGGAGCATTTGATCATTGAGGCGATGTTGAATCGTTGAGCCATCCGGGGCAACGGTTCCATAAATATAAAACGTGTTAATCTTAACAAAAGCTGGAACGAAAAACGGAAATCCTTGGATGTGATCCCAATGATAATGGGTAAAAAACAAATGGGCTGTTACTGGAAGTTGAGACATTAGGGACTGTCCCAAAACTCGTAACCCTGTCCCCCCATCAAAAATTAACCGTTCCGAACCCACCCGCATTTCTACACAGGGGGTATTCCCCCCATATCGTACCGTTTCCGACCCTGGACACGCGATGCTCCCTCTGACGCCCCAAAAGTGAACGGTGAATTGGTTTTGTAGATTAGACATAGGTGTTAGTTCTCGTTGGAGTTAGGCGGTTTAGTCGGTGAGTGAATAAACGTTAAGTTTTGCGGAAAAACCTACTTTGAACTTTGGAGATCGTTGGTTTCTGCACCCGATAGAGGTTCAGTTTAGATTCATCGATCCAGCGATGTGACGAAATCGCATAAACTATTCTTAATGATAGTTGTAATTCTAATCTAATTTTAGATCAAATTTCGGGTAATCCCCATTGAGATTCCCAGGATGGATAAACTGAGCAAGACAATTGATCATCTGGAACTAATTCGGGTCAGTGCGGTTATGCAGACTCAACAATTTTTGCATCAAGTCTACACGATTGTACATCCCTCTCGATTACAGTCTTCTGATTTTTGGCAAACTCAAGGATGGAAAGCTGCTCGTATCGCTCGTTCTCAACGGGTTAGAGCTTGGTTATCTGTGCTGACGGTATTAGGGGTTTGGGGGTGGTGGGATGCCAAATTGCTCTTCTCAACGGGTCTCGGTTTAGCCATCTTAATTTGGGTTTGTCGTCTCCCTCTATCCAGTTTTCAGAGGGATAAAATCTTTGGCTTACAACACCTTCAACCGATGAACCGTCAGTTAACCGTTGGGGTTGGGAGTGGGGTAGCCGTGAGTGTATTTCTTTATGCAATGTTATCCCTGTGGACAAGTTTAGAAAATCCTTGGATGGCGTTGAGCGTCATCGGACAAAACGCTGCAATTTTAGCAATTTTAACCTTAATTGTTTGGGAACGGGTACAGCAAAAATTGAATTCTGAGGAAGCACAACTCAATCAATGGCTGGCTGATTTAACCCATGACAACCCCCTCAAACGTTTAATTGCTGTCCGACAACTGACCCATTTATTTCAATCTTCTCCCCATCGTTCTCAAGTTTCCCAATTAGTATTAGAAGCGCAGCGTCGGGAAGCGTTACCTTCTCTTCAACCGTTACCGGAATTAGAACGTATCGAGATTGTTGAATATTTTCAATTAATGTTATACCAAGAAGACGAAACCTTAGTCCGTGAAGCTCTGCGGGAAGGATTAGAGATTTTAGAATTAAGAATTAAGAATTAAGAATTAAGAATTAAGAATTAGGCTATTTTTTCTGCCTTCTGCCTTCTGCCTCCTACCTCCAAATGATTACTGATTAAATTCAACTTGAAAATGATGTAAAATTAATTGACCATCAAAGGTTTCAAAGGTAACTTTTTGAATCTTGTCTGCGGTGACTTCTAATTGAGCATTGGGAAAGTGTGAAACATGGGAACTGATTTGAGGGGAGACATTCATAGAGCTTTCTGCAACTTTATTTCCCTCTAAATCATAAGCAGATAAAACCGTAGCGCGAGAACTGGTAATTAATCCAATAACTTTTTTAACAGGATATTTAAAGGTAATTTCTAAATGTCCTCCTTTTGGTGCTGCCATGATCACGGTTGTGGAGGGATTGATCACAAAAGCAGGATTAGAAGGTTGTAGGGCGATCGCATTATCAAAAATAATACCGCAAGCTTCAAATTGATGATCTACAACTTCAAAACAATTTAATTCTTCTAAAGCTAATCGAATTTTACCGACTTTATTAATCTCAAAACTTTGCTCTAAATTAGCGGGTTCTCTCTGGGGATAAACCGTAATTTCTAAGTCATATGGCTCGTTGTACACCTTAGATTTTAAATCCGATGAATCGAGTAAATCAACAGTAAGGGAGTCTTCGTCAACCATACAATTTTTCATAGTTCCCAGAGCCAAATAATAAATACAAAAGGGTGAATTTTCTGGTTTTAGCCGTCAATTGTTATCCTTTTGGGTGGATGCAAAGCTGGATCTAGATTTTATAGCCTTGAACCAGTCCCCTGAGCAAAGGAGGGATGTGACCCATGAGGGGTGATACCCCCTATTATAATCAAGTCCTGCTTGTTTGCAAATAGGCAGGAGGCAGAAGGCAGGATGCAGGAGGATAAATGTTTGATGATGAAGGCTGTGAGCCTTCATCAATGTTCCACTGCGATATAACTAGATCCTACAGTTGCAATAATGGGAAATCAGGAAAAAAGCAGGGAAAGACAAGGAGACAAGGAGACAAGGAGACAAGGGGAAAGTTATTTTCTTCTGCATAGCTGCATAGCTGCCTCCTGCCTCCTTCTAACTGGTGACTGATAACTGATGACTGATGACTGTAAATTATTGGAGGTGTATCATGTTTTTACCGAATGGATTTAGCCAACGCTCAATTGTGACATCGTTGGGAAGAATGGTGTATTACACGGCGGAGCGTTCTCCTTTGAAGATGGAAGAACAAACCGATTTACCCCCGTTAGTGTTTTTACATGGATTTGGCGGAGGGTCTTCATCCTATGAATGGTCAAAAGTTTATCCTGCTTTTGTGGCGGATTATCGAATTTTAGCTCCTGATTTAATCGGCTGGGGACGCTCAGAACATCCCGCAAAGAATTACAAAATCGAAGATTACTTGACCACAATTACAGAATTTTTAGAGCAAACTTGTTCCACTCCTGCAACCGTAATTGCATCATCTTTAACCGCCGCCTTTACCATCCGAGTTGCCATTCAACGTCCCGATCTGTTTAAATCTTTAATTGTGGTTAATCCCTCTGGCTTATTAGATTTTGGGGAAGATAACGGACGAAGTTTATTTGCTCAAATTGCCAAAATTCCAATTTTAGATCGGCTTTTATATTCAACTGGAATTGCCAATCAAGCTGGAATTCAGAGCTTTTTAGAAACCCGTCAATTTGCCAAAAGCGATCGCATTTATCCAGAAATTGTCGAAGCGTATTATCAATCTGCAACTCAACCCAACGCCGAATATGCAGCCTTATCTTTTGTTGGGGGAGATTTATGGTTTGATTTATCCCTTTATATCAGCCAATTAACCACAGCCACTGCGATTATTTGGGGAGAAGAAGCATCCTTTACCAGTCCCGAAACAGGTCAACGGTTAGCCAACTTAAACCCAAGTGCGATTAAAGTCTTTGAACTGTTAAAAGATGTTGGGTTAACTCCCCATTTAGAACTTCCGGCCGTCACAATTGGGATCATTCGCCAACTGATCAATGTTCTTGAGACGCCTTCAACAGAACCAGTACAATAGAAAAATGATTCCGCAGAGGAAATAAAGTGTATGTCAAACGCTGATTTTTTTGGCGAACTCCAATGGTTACCCGAAGCGAAAGCCAAGTTAAAAAATATTCCTTATTTTGTTCGCAGTCAAGCCCGCCAACGGATTGAACAGTTAGCTCGTGAAGCGGAACAAGAGGTGGTCACGGCGGATATTGTGGAACAAGCGCGTTTAGAATTTGGCCAATAATACTTGAGGCTGACTGTAAAAATGTCCCCTGACGCTTTAAACTGAAGGGTGACATTTTACTTTGTTTTAAGGTTTATTTAAGTAGCAGTGAGAAAAGTCATTATTGCGGGTAACTGGAAAATGTTCAAAACCCAAGCAGAAGCGCAAGAGTTTTTGCAAGGGTTTATCACAAAATTAGATGAAACCCCTGACGAGCGGGAAATGGTGCTGTGTGTGCCGTTTACCGCTTTGGGGGTGATGTCGAAAAGTTTACATGGGAGTCGCATCCTGTTAGGCGCTCAGAATATCCATTGGGAAGATTCTGGCGCGTTTACTGGGGAAATTTCTGGCCCAATGTTAGCCGAATATGGCATCCGTTATGTTGTTGTCGGTCATAGTGAACGCCGTCAATATTTTGGGGAAACCGATGCAACGGTAAACTTACGACTCAAAGCGGCTCAACGTCATGGTTTAATCCCGATTTTATGCGTGGGAGAAACCAAACAACAACGGGATGGGGGAGAAACAGAACAGGTGATTTTCTCTCAGTTGGAAAAAGATTTAGTTGATGTGGATCAAAATAATTTAGTGATTGCCTATGAACCGATTTGGGCAATTGGAACTGGGGATACTTGTGAAGCGTCTGAAGCCAATCGAGTCATTGGTTTAATTCGGAAACAATTAACAAATCCTAATGTGACGATTCAATATGGCGGTTCCGTTAAACCGGATAATATTGATGAAATTATGGCACAACCGGAAATTGATGGCGCCTTAGTGGGAGGGGCAAGTTTACAACCCGAAAGTTTTGCCCGCATTGTCAATTATCAATAATCTGTAGGGTGGGCTATGCCCACCAAAACCGTGAAAATAGGAGTCACAATAAAAAAGTAAAAAAATAGTCTCGTTGTCAATGATCAATAATCTGTAGGGTAAGCTATGCCCACGAAAACCGTGAACAGAAAAGCCAGGAGTTAGAAGGTAGAAGGTAGAAAAAATCGTTGAGTTTTGATGGGCATAGCCCATCCTACACAAGGGTTTTAATGAAGATCAGGATAGCCAGATAGCCAGATAATTTATGAGTTTATTAGAGCCGTTAAAGATTAGAAATAAATGCTTTGAATGGGGTCGAAAAACCTATATTATGGGAGTGCTGAATGTGACTCCTGATAGTTTTAGTGATGGCGGTGAATTCAATACGTTAGAATCGGGTTTAGAACAGGCTCAACGGATGGTTAATGCGGGCGTTGATATTCTGGATATTGGGGGACAATCTACCCGACCTGGAGCGGATATTGTTTCTTTAGAAGAAGAATTAAATCGGGTGATTCCCCTTATTGAAAAAATTAGAAAGAGTTCAGATCATTTATTAGCAGATATTCCGATTTCTGTGGATACGACTAGAGCAAAGGTTGCTGAATCTGCGGTGAAAGTTGGGGCAGATTTTATTAATGATATTTCAGGCGCAACCTTTGAACCCGAAATGTTATCGGTTGCGGCAGAATTAGAGGTTCCAATTATTTTAATGCACAGTCGCGGTACCCCAAAAACGATGCAAAAAATGACGGACTATCAGGATTTAATGGGAGAATTGAAAGCTTTTTTAAAAGGACGAATTGAAGTGGCGATCGCAACGGGAATAAAAGCAGAAAATATTATTATTGATCCGGGGATAGGTTTTGCTAAAAATTATGACCAAAATTTAGAGATTTTAAGACAGTTAAAAGAATTGCGATCGCTGAACTGTCCGATTTTAGTGGGGGTATCCCGAAAAAGTTTTATTGGTCATATTTTAAATCAACCTGATCCAAAACAACGAGTTTGGGGAACGGCGGCGGCTTGTGTTGCTGCTATTGCTAATTCTGCTGATATTTTAAGGGTTCATGATGTTAAAGAAATGGGAGAAGTTAGCCGAGTTGCTGATGCCATTTATCGAGATTCTTAAGAAACCTTAAAAGAAACCGAGTTGCTTAAAGAAGTCTGGATTAAATCCAGTTTCTTGCTAAAATTAATATTGGACTGTTCACTAAAATTATTCTTATGTCTACTCAAGAAAAACTCTACGAAGGAAAAGCAAAAATTGTCTATACAACCGATGAGCCAGAAATTTTACTTGCTTACTTTAAAGATGATGCGACTGCCTTTAACGCCCAAAAACGGGGTACAATTCAAGGGAAAGGAGAAGTAAACACAGCCATTTCTACTCATCTATTTAAGCTGTTAGAAGCCAAAGGCGTTCCCACCCATTATATTGATACCCCTTCCGCCAATGAAATGCGGGTTAAACGGGTGAAGATTGTGCCATTAGAAGTGATTGTACGGAATATTGCGGCTGGAAGTTTATGTAAACAAACGGGAATTGAAGTGGGAACCGAGATCAAACCGCCATTGGTGGAATTTTGTTATAAAAATGATGCGTTAGGCGATCCGCTCTTAACCCGTGAACGCTTATTATTAATGAAGCTTTCTACATCAGAACAGTTAGAAGAAATCACGAATTTAACGTTAAAAATTAATGAAATTCTCTCGGACTTTTTTAATCAATGTGGCATTACTCTTGTTGATTTTAAATTAGAATTTGGGATTACCTCAGACGGTCAACTGGTTCTCGCCGATGAAATTAGTCCTGATACCTGTCGTCTGTGGGATCAGTCGGAATCTGATCCAGACCGACGAGTATTAGATAAAGATCGCTTCCGCCGAGATTTAGGAAATGTTGAGTCGGCTTATCAACAAGTTCTCAAGCGAGTTTCAGAACAATCTAAGTAGGAATTAAGAATTAAGAATTAAGAATTAAGAGGGAACAGGGAATAGGGAAGAAAATTAGCAATTTCTCTCCCTGCTTCCCCCGCTCCCTCCGCTTCCCCCGCTCTTCCTTACTGGTGACTGGTGACTGGTGACTGATGACTGTTTGAGATTGGCTCAGAATAGGGTAGAATTTTACAGCTTGTGAAGATGCGAGGCATCAGGGATCAAGCGACAAGTATCTGTCAAGGATACGAACCGTTTACTGATGACCTGAACCCTTGCAAATTTTTCGGTGTGTGGACTGTCCAAAAGAGTGAGGATCATGCGATTATCTCCTGTCTTAGTTGCGGTTTTTGCTGTTTCAGCAACGTTCGGTTTATCCAACTCTGCCAATGGTCAAACGTCTGAACCGACCTCTGGAAGTTCGCAAAACCCGTTAGGAACTTCCGAAGAATCTCAGTTGGGAAGCCATGAACGCTCGTTGGCTGTAAATTCTATGGCTCCTGCTGAGAGTTTTCCGTTGATGCCATCTCATTCAGTTGATGACATTGTTTTGAGAAAAACGAAACAGACACCTGTTGATGTTCCATTATCCTTTGCTCAATCGTTGGGAAAAATCGCTGCATCTTCCCTACAAAATACAGGTTCTTTTCAGTTTCAGCCAGAACACTTTGTTTTTAATAAAAATAAACCGATTGAGCAGTCGTCATTAACGATTGAACCCATTAACTCAGAGGTTGATAGGGTTTCATCGGAAGAAATCTTTCTCAATAAATCGAAAACTTCAAGCGGTTCAGAACGTCGGTTTGCGTTTAATTCGGCAAGATTGGAAGCAGAAGATATTCCGGCGGAGACGTTGAGTTTAAATCAAGCTAAATCTAGTGATAGTGAAGTAACAGAAACCCCGGAAGCAATACCGGAAAATTCCCCTGAATTTGATCTTGAAAATTTGGCAAGAACACCGGATTTTGTGATTGCCTTAAACAAATCGGAAACTGAAAAGATCCGGTTATCCGAGCTTGATTCACCTGAAGTTGAACTAGAGAATGGATTTCCTGTCAAGCCTGCTGGAGGGTTGGGTTTACCACCAGAAATCTTTGAAGCTTTTCAAAATCCTGAATTAGAATTGAATAAGCTAGAAACGGAAAAGTTAGCTATCAATTTGACTGAAAATCAGGGTGAAACTTCTGAAATTTTATTAAATAAATACCGTGAAAAAGTCGCAAATTTTTCTGTGTCCGCGGCATAGAATGAAGCGATCGCGTTAAACTCACAACCAGAAGTTGTGATGAACTTTTCACCGAATCTGAATAAAGAGAATTTTGAAAAAATTGCTCAGTTTCCGTTGATTATTCCCGAAAATTCTGTTGTGGAGAATCAAGCAATTGCCTTAAATTCACCCGTTCAACTAAGTCTCAATAAACCCCCATCGGAAAAATTAGCATTATTTTCAGGAAATGGTGTTTCTCCTGAACCGAATTTCCTGTCTCCCACCTTAGAACCATCATCGGGATTAAATATTAATCTCAATAAATCCAATCTCGCCAAACCGAATTTCTTTTCTTCTCAATCGTCCCTAGAAATTGCTCAAGCTGCACCGTCCGCACCCCCCCCAAATTCTGAAACCCTCCCCCCACCTCCACCGCCTCCAGTTTCCCCTATAATTCCGATTCCCACCACTCCTGCACAAACGGAACCGGAAGTTTTAGTGGCAGAAGTGGCTGTTTCAGGAACCGATAATTCTGCCTTAATTGATCAAGTTTATAATGCAATTTCTACTATCCCAGGACGAACCGCGACTCGTTCTCAATTGCAACAGGATATTAACGCTATTTTTGCCACGGGTTTCTTTAGAAATGTCACAGCAGTTCCCGAAGATACGCCATTAGGGGTGCGGGTCACATTTGAAGTGGAACCCAACCCACCTTTATCGCAAGTGATCATTGAAGGAGATACGGTTTTACCGCCTGAAGTGGTACAAGAAAGTTTTGCAGGTCAAATCGGTGAAATTATTAACCTCAATGACATTGAAGAAGGGGTTAAAAATATTAACGACTGGTATCAAGAAAATGGGTATGTTCTGGCTCAAATTGTGGCGGCGCCGGAAGTCAGCAGAGAAGGAATTGTTACCCTGCAAGTAGCAGAAGGGGTGATTGAAGGAATTCAAGTGCGTTTTCTCAATAGTGATGGAGAAGCAACGGACGAAGAAGGAAACCCCATTGATGGAAGGACAAGAGATTTTATTATTACCCGTGAAATTCAGCTAAAACCAGGAGATGTTTTTAATCAACAAACCGCACAGAGAGATTTAGCAAGGGTGTTTGGTTTGGGAATTTTTGAAGATGTGCGTTTGCAGTTGGAACCGGGAAGAGAAGACCCTCGCCAAGCCACATTAATTGTCAATGTCATTGAAAGAACCACCGGATCTTTAGCGTTTGGGGGAGGAATTAGTTCTGCGGCTGGATTATTTGGAACAGCCAGTTATCAAGAACTGAATTTAGGAGGAAATAATCAAAGACTCGGTGTTGAATTAGAGGTGGGAAATCGCGTTTTTCAAACGGATATTAGCTTTACTGATCCTTGGATTGCGGGTGATCCTTATCGAACATCCTACACGGTTAATATTTTCAGACGCCGGACGATTTCTGTGGTTTTTGACAATGGGGAAAGGGATGTGCGACTGGAAAATGGCGACCGTCCCCGTGTTGTCAGAACAGGAGGAGGAGTAAGCTTTACTCGTCCTTTTGCAGAAAATGTTTTTGCTGATCCAAATTGGGTGGCGTCTTTGGGAATGCAATATCAACGGGTGGGAATCACGGATTCTGATGGGGAAGGGGTCTCTACTGATGAAGAGGGTAATCAACTCACCTTTAGCGGGGACGATTATGATGATTTATTAACCGTTCAGTTTGCCATTGTTCGCGATCGCCGTAATAATCGACAAGTCCCAACTTCGGGATATTTGTTCCGCTTGGGAACTGAACAATCGATTCCTGTAGGGTCAGGCTCAATTCTCATGAATCGATTACGGGCGGGTTATACCTTTTATATTCCCACGAATTTCTTCTCCGGGTTTATTCCCGAAGGCCCTCAAGCCCTGGCGTTTAACTTCCAAGGAGGAACTGTGATTGGCAATTTACCTCCCTATGAAGCGTTTCCCTTGGGGGGAAGTAACTCGGTGCGGGGTTGGGAAGAAGGGGCGATCGCATCAACCCGCAGTTTTGTCCAAGCTTCGATTGAATATCGTTTCCCTGTCTTTTCCAATATCATTGGCGGTGCATTATTCTTTGATGCCGCAACGGATTTGAATTCTCAAGGAACGGTTCCTGGTTCTCCTGGGGGAGTTCGAGATAAACCGGGAAGCGGTTTTGGTTATGGTGCAGGCGTCCGTCTACAAACTCCATTAGGCCCGATTCGTCTCGACTACGGGATTAATAATAACGGCGATAGTCGCATTCACTTTGGTTTAGGAGAACGGTTCTAGGAATTAAGAATTAAGAATTAAGAAGAGGGAATGGGCAATGGGCACTCTTGGAATCGGGAATAAATTTCTTTCCCTTGTCCCCTTGTCCCCCCTTCCCCTTGTCTTCTGACTTCTAGCTTATTGTGAGAAGTATAATAAAATTAATTAACTGATATAAGCTCAACAATGATTAAAATTCTACATCTTTCTGATATTCATTTAGGGAGTAGTTTTAGTCACGGACGCATCAATCCTGAGACGGGTTTAAATAGTCGTTTAGAAGATTTTATTGGAACGTTAGGACGGTGTATTGATCGGGCGATCGCAGAACCTGTTGATTTAGTTTTATTTGGGGGAGATGCCTTTCCTGATGCCACACCTGCCCCTTATGTTAAACAAGCGTTTGCGGCTCAATTTCGCCGTTTAGTGGATGCGGAAATTCCAACGGTTTTATTAGTAGGAAATCATGATCAACATTCCCAAGGACAGGGGGGGGCGAGTTTAGGGATTTATCGGACGTTAGGAATACCAGGGTTTATTGTGGGCGATCGCTTAGAAACCCATACAATAAATACTCGAAATGGGCGAATTCAAGTGATTACTTTACCTTGGTTAACTCGTTCTACTTTATTAACCCGTCCTGAAACCGAAGGATTATCGTTAGAAGCCGTTCATCAACTTTTAGTTGACCGTTTAAAAGTCGCTTTAGAAGGGGAAATTCGCTGTTTAGATCCCGAATTGCCAACAATTTTATTAGGACATTTAATGGCGGATAAAGCAAATTTAGGAGCCGAACGATTTTTAGCCGTTGGTAAGGGGTTTAATATTCCCCTATCCATGTTAAATCGGTCTTGTTTTGAGTATGTGGCGTTAGGTCATGTTCATAAGCATCAAAATCTAAATCCGAGTAATGATCCTCCAATTATTTATCCAGGGAGTATTGAACGGGTTGATTTTAGTGAAGAGAAAGAAGACAAAGGATATGTTTTAATTGAGGTTGAAAAGAATTATGTAAACTGGGAGTTTTGTTCCTTACCTGTTCGGGTATTTAGAACGATTAAAGTCAATGTTGCTGAAAGTGATGATCCGCAGGGAATGGTTATTAAAGCCATTCAAAAACATCAAGTTCAAGATGCGGTGGTGCGGTTAATTTATCAACTCCGTTCTGAACAGTTAGAGTTAATTAATAATACTGAATTACATCAAGCTTTAAGCACCGCCCATAGTTATACGATTCAACCGGAATTAGTCAGTCAATTAGCGAGACCCCGTTTACCAGAACTAGATGCAGGAAATAGTATTGATCCATTGGATGCGTTAAAAACCTATTTAACCAGTCGAACAGATCTTAAAGGAATCGAAACAGAATTGATGGAAGCCGCCCAAGCTTTATTGGTTGGAGAAAATTAAGGGTGGGATCTTACAGTATAAGCCAAAACCCCGGTTTCTTTGAGAAACCGGGGTTTTTAGTTTCCGGTTTCTTTGAGAAAGTGGGGTTTTTAGTTTCTACGGGTTTTTATTACATAATTCTCGATCAGGATCATCGGAATGACTGGGGTTTGTGCTGAGATAATCTTGTAACCAATTACAACTGCGTTTGACTTGATGGTTGAGATTTAGGTTTTGTAAACTCCACAAAATCACTAAGCCATTATCTTTGGCGATCGCTAAAATTCCGGGTTCCCCACGACTAAAACTCACACTATTAATAAAATCCTTTTGTTCTAACGTCACTAAGGGAACAATCTGGTTACAATTTAACCGATTCCAAAGGCTTTTATTCACTTGCCAAAGCCGAACTTTTTTATCATCACTCGCCGTTGCTAAAATCCCTTTATCGGCATGATAACTTAAACTTTGAACGGTGGCATTATGAAGTAAAGGACAGGAGGCTTGAGGTTTTGAAGATTGCAAGTTCCACAACGTCACTTGATCTTCAATTGCAACCGCCAAATATTGAGAATTCCCTAAAAAGCTTAAGGTTTTCACCGTTGCGTTTGCGGGTAATTCGCCTTGACGTTGCCATTTGTCGCCCTGCTGATGCCAGAAGGTGACGCTATATCGAGGGTTTGGGGGTTCGGTGTCGGTGGGTAATAGACCCGTTGCTGTGGCTAAGGTGTTACCATCAGGACTCCAACGCACATCCCACACCACGTGATTATGGGGTAAGGTGGTAATTAATTCTCCTTGTTTGTTCCACAGTTTAACGGTAGTGTCTTCACTGGCGGAGGCGAGTAACTGACCATCGGGACTAAAAGACACCGCTTTAACGGCTTTGGTATGACCGGAAAACGATCGCAACAGTTGTCCGGTTTTCGTCCACAGGCGAACAATTTTATCCTCGCTGGCGGTGGCTAGTTCTGAACCATTGGGACTAAAACTAACCCAGTTGACTTTGCTGGGATGGGCTAAGGTAATATTCTCAGGGGTGCCATCTCGGTTCCAAAGTAAAACGGTGGTGTCCCCACTAGCGGTGGCGAGGGTTTGACCGTCAGGACTAAAATTCACACTCCATACCCCGGCGGTATGACCCTGTAAGGTGATATTCAGGGGGTCACGGTTGCGATCCCAAAGTCTTACCGTCCCATCGGCACTTCCTGACAATAAAGTTTGATTATTGGGACTAAATTCCACACTCCAAATATTATCTCGATGTCCAGTAAAGGTTTTTAAAACCGCTCCTTTTAAGTTCCACAATTTAACAGTATTATCCCGACTTCCACTAATTAAAAATTTGCCATCGGGACTAAAATTCACGCTTAAAACATCTTCGTTATGACCTTTGAAGGGGGTTCTTAAGTCTTGTCCGGTTTGAGGATTCCAAAGTTTAATTGTGCGATCACTACTAGCAGAAGCAATCATAGTCCCATTGGGATTAAAATCAATATCATAAACCGCTTGAGTATGTCCTTGTAAAGTTTTAATCAATTCACCATTTAGATTCCATAATTTGACCGTTTTATCTTTACTAGCACTAACAATGAGTTGACCATTGGGGCTAAATTCTGCATCAAAAACCCGATCCGTATGACCTTTAAAGGTTCTAATTAATGTGCCATCCAGTTTCCAAAGTTTCAGGGTTTTGTCATTACTCGCTGTGAGCAATAATTTACCATCAGGACTAAAACTTACACTATTCACAATTTCCTGATGTTGCATGGGTTTGTGTTGCAACGGTTTACCATTTTCTGTCCATAGATACACTTGATTTTGTTCAGGAATGGCAATATTAGCGGTGCTAGTGGCGATGATTTTTCCATCAGGACTATAGCGCACACTTTTGACTGTGGTTGGGTGAACGATATCGGTAATTAATGTGCCATCTTTGCTCCAAATTTTAGCCATTCTATCAATACTAGCGGAGGCAATCCGTTCACCATCGGGGCTAACACTGACGGCTAAAACCGATCCTTGATGTCCTTCTAATCGATTTTGTTCTTGGATGCCAGAAATCATCTGCATTAACCCTTGAGCAATTTGTTGTTTAACGGGTTCTGATGCTTTTGTTTCTAAGGTATTATAACCAATTTGAACGGTGGTTTGTAAGATGCCTAATTGATCTTGTTGATCCGCCAGTAACAACGCATCTTTAGCAGAGGTTAAGGCTTGAATTCTAGCTTTCACTTCTTCTTGTCCATTGGTATAAAAAGCAAAGGCTAAACCCGTCACCAGTCCAACTCCTAACGCCACCATTAACCGTTCTAAAAACCGATTTTTTTGTTCGGCTTTGCGTCGTTTTGCTTCTTCTTGTTGGCGTTTTTCTTGGGCTTCTGCCAGTTTATCGCTCATTTCTTTTTCTTTTAAAAGTTGAGCGTTTTCTTCTTGGAGTTTAGCGATCGCTTCTTCTTGTTCATTGCGGTTTTGACGACGAATAAACCCCGCTAAATAGTCATGTACCAGTTGATAAAGTTCCCCAGTTACGCTATTTTCTCGGTATACTAATCCTGATTTTTCTAAAATATATAAAATTAACTCTAAGGGCATTAAAGCCGTGGGAACAGTTAATTTTTTCTTTAATTCTTCTGCTAATTCGGTGCGAGTTTTTAAAGGGCGGGTATCATTTTCATCCGTTAGGGAATATAACACAATCCGGGCTGCTTTTTCATTCTCTGGCCCACAATCTCGAATGACTTGTTCTAAAAATCGTTCAACTAATTTTTGTTTTGGCCCTCGATTTTGATACTCTTCTAAAGTGGTAATATTCTCCGTTTGCAGTTGGGAACCGACCACCTGTAATTCAATGGGGCGAACTTCTCCCCCATCCCTGGCTAAATCCTTAACCAACGCTTGAATTAAGACATCTTCTAAATAAAAATGCGCCCGATCTGTTAAGCTTTTAATGACATTATGTGCTTCCGCTTCACTAAAATTTCCTAAATAAAAGAGAATATCTTTACTTAAAATATCATTATTAATGGCATCTAACGCAACGGTTCTAGAGCCTTCTAATAGATAATGTAAATAATCTTCCCGTAAGGAAATAATCACTTTGACAAAGGGAATATTTAAGCAATCTTTTAAAAATTCAAAAAAGTTCCGTTGTAAAGTAGGAGATTGAATAAAAAATAATTCTTCAAATTGATCAAAAATTAAAACCGTTAAATAGTTTTGATTAGAATTATCTTGAAGTTTTGCAATAACCGTTTTCAACGTTTCGGTTATTTTGGGGCTTCCTAACTCCCCTTGTTCATCATAAGTAAAATCACTATCCGATTCTAAAGGAGGGTGGCTGGGAGGGGTTTCTAAGCCTTGGTGAATGAGTTTTCGTTCCAACTCACAAGCAAAAAAGTTATAGGTTTTAATCACAATGGGCGTTACAATTCGAGCATCAATACTTTTACGTTGTAATGCTGGAATTAATCCTGCTCTTAAAATCGAGCTTTTCCCGACTCCCGATTGACCATAAATCACCGTTAATTTATAATAGGTACTCGCCATTCTTTTTAACAGTTGATGAATGGCTTCTTCCCGTCCAGATGCGGTAATTTCATCGGTAAACGTCAGATTAGCCGCACTCGGATCAAGATTGGAGGTAACAACTTGTTTGCGCGGTTGTAGACGTCCGGCTCCCACAAAGGCATTATAACCATAGGCGCTGGATTGATTGCGATATTCTTCTCGAATTTGAAAGGCTTCTTTATACTCGCCCAATTCAAAATAAAGGCGACGCATCCGCTCTAAAATTTGCAAATATAAGCGAATTAAATCAACCGTTAACGGGGTGCTTTTAATCGTTTGAGTGGCTAATTCTAATTTCTCAATTGCCTCCTCTTTTAACCCTTGCTTTTCTAACGCTTGTCCTAACAACCATAACGCAAAGCTTTGTTGATGAGCTAAGATCGGATCATCGGGTTTTTTTCTTCCCACGACAGCAAGAAGTTCTAAAGCCACGAACGCTAATTCTTTCGCATTTTCCCAATGGGATCTTTGCAGTTCCACATCGGCTAAAAACACATAATCTTGAGCCAGTTGAGTTTGAGCCGTTTCTCCTAATTCTTGATGTAAATGTCGCGCTTTTAAAGCTAATGTCCACAAAGTAGACCACTCCTGTAATTGACGTAAAATCTCTCCTAGTTTATTAATAAATTTAGCGACTAAATCAGGACGATTTGCGGCTTCAAAGCCTTCAAGGGATTGTTGCAAATAATCTTTAGCTTGTCTCCATTCCTGTTGACCATTGCGATGACGATGTTGTTCGGCTAAATAACACCAACATAAGCCACTCTGAAATAATAGAACGGCTTGCCACAATAGGGGAGAAACCATTGTTATAGAATGGGAACTTCCATTTTCTAAATTGGGTTGATCTTCTTCCCTTTCTTGAACTTG
>JBMDYE010000115.1:0-4484 GCA_048595135.1 Planktothrix sp.
CGATGTTAATGTTCGGTTGGAACCCGAAGATAAAATTGGTGTTGCAGTCGAATCTACCGTTTGATGAGGGTAACTCCCATTCACTTTAATTTGACGCATCAAACTTGCCATTTCAATTGCATTCATGGCGTAATCCCAACCGTGATTACTCTTAATTCCAGCCCGTTCTAACGCTTGCTGCATCGTATCGGTCGTTAAGACCCCAAAGATCACAGGAACTCCCGTTTGAAACGCAGTTGCGGCAATGCCTTTAGACACTTCCGCCGATACATAATCAAAATGAGGGGTTTGTCCTTTAATCACCGCACCCAAACAAATAATTGCATCATAACGATGGGTCAGCGCCAATTGATGAGCCACTAAAGGAATTTCAAAACTACCGGGTACCCACACATAATCCACTTGAGTCCCTTGAGGATTCGGATCAATGCCATGTCGCTTTAAACAATCTTGACACGCTTCTAATAATTTATTTGTGATCAAATCGTTAAATCGACCAATCACCATCGCAAAGCGCAGCGATTCTGTTTGGGTAAATGTTCCCTCAAAAACAGCCATTATAATTTCCTTATCTGCTTGAACATTGAGGAACTGACGGGTGAACTACTCCGACCCGCTACGCGGTCTGTCGAAGCTTCCTGTCCAACAGAAAGCGCAGTAGTAGATTTCTTGCGTCCTCCACTACTGCGTCTGACATCTGGACAACAGGCTGACTCGCTAGTCCCTAACGACAAAATACGCAGTCCTTCATCTCTGATATTTTTGGCGGCGTTGATATCTCGGTCGTGGTTTGTTCCACAATGATTACAACTCCATTGCCGAATATCTAAAGGTAAACTACCCACCAAGTTTAAGCAATGATTACAAGTCTTTGAAGAAGGGAAGAATCTATCAATTTCTAAATAGATTTTTCCTTCGAGTTCTGCTTTATAGCAAAGCATCGTTTGGAATTGACCCCATCCGACTTGAGAAATTGCTTGAGCTAAACAGTGGTTTTTGACCAGGCCTTTGATATTCAGATTTTCTACCACAATAACTTGGTTTTCGCTAATTATCCTGCGTGATAATTTATGGTGAAAATCTTCACGGCATCGAGCCATTTTATTATGAACTTTAGCGACTTTAACTTTCGCTTTATTTCGATTATTTGAACCCTTCTGTTTACGAGACAGGGATTTCTGTTTAATCTTCAGATTGTGTTCATGCTTTTTCAACCATTTAGGGTTAGGGAACTTACTTCCATCTGAAGTAATACAAAAATCATTTAACCCCATATCTAAGCCAATCGCTTTACCTTCAGTAGAAGGTTTAGGAGTTTCCTTGTTGTCCTCAAACAAAACAGAAGCGTAATATTGATTACACTGGTTTTTAGTAATAGTAACTGTCTTAATGGCTCCCTCTATTGGACGGTGAATTTTAGCTTGTATTTCACCGAGTTTCGGAAAGGATAGTTTGCTACCACTGATTTTGACGTTTTGAGGATAGGACAAAGATTGTTTCCCGTGTTTTGACTTGAATTGAGGATAGTCGGTACGTCTTTCAAAGAAGTTGATGAATGCTCGACTCAAATTCAAGCAAACCACTTGCAAGCATTGACTATAGGTATTTTTTAACCATTCATATTCTTTCTTGAGTTCAGGGAGTTGTTTTTGTAAGTCATAACGTGATAACCCTTTTCCTGTTGACTTATAGGTTTCATTAGTCAAGTTCAAAAAACGATTCCACAGCCAACGCACAGAGCCAAAAGCTTGAGCTAATAACTCTTGTTGTTGAACTGTGGGATAGATACGAACCTTGACCGCTCTGAGCATCTTATCGGGAATCGGGTTGACGATAAAATACTAGCGAAGATGCGTTTGATTTGTCAAGGATGCTCATCGCACTTTCTTTTTGCCCAAAATTCATCCCCACCCCGTTTTACGCTTGGGTGAGGACTTCTTTTGGGATTCTGTTAAACGGTTTAAACTAAAAGCTTCAAGCGCTCGAACCCCCAATTCCTCTGCTGTTTTAAACGACTAAGTAATTTAAAACACCGACTAAAATCACTAACACAAACCACAAACCAGAACCAACATAAAGCAAAGGCTTAGATTGGCTCCAGTATTGGGGTGAAGCATAAGCAAAGGGAACACCGACAACCATCACAAAGGATAGAATCACCAGTGCCGCTAAAACGAATTGAAACAGAATTGTTAACATTTTTTTCTCCCAACTTGACGTTGCAGTGAGTATAAGGACTACTTAACCGCAGACAGAACAGGGTGTTTAGCCTTTCATTAGTTAAAGCTACCAGAAATTGCACCCACTGGGAAGAAGGAAGTGGAGGGAGCAGAGGGAGCAGAGGGAGCAGAGGGAGCAGAGGGAGCAGAGGAGGCGGGGGGGAGGGGAGGGAGCGAGGAAAAAATTATTTTCTACTGATTACTGATAGTAAAGTTTTGTAACAAAAATGATGAAGTTCTCTAAAGTGATCTGAAACAACTCTTAGGGGTGATGAGAATTAATTTGGGATTTGACCATAATCACTTTCTAATCGCTAACCTATTCCTATACTAACTAACAGGGCAGACGAAAAGTGATAAGTTCTTAACTTCATCTTAACTCGGTCTGTCGGAAAATGCCCACTGTTAACTGTACATCTAGAATGATTTCTAGAGCAACGGGGGAAGATTATCAACATATTGTAAGTTTTGTAGTGGAACTGAGAATATTGATAACTCGTCTTGCCACAATGGGCATTCTAGGGATTAGCCAACCCCCGTAAGTGCAGCCTCTTATCACGCGGAGCAACTGAGAGAGAAACTATGCCAGCCACCAATAGATATTTAGATCCTCAATCCAGCCCAGACTTTCAGGACTATGCCGAACCTGAAGAACTGATCAATACCGACTTAGAACTGGATGTTGATGTCGATGAATTCATCGATCTCGAAGTCGAGGATACCACAGATCCCAAAATTCAAAAATCGATTAACCGTCGCACAACAGATTTAGTTCGACTCTACCTCCAAGAAATTGGTCGAGTTCGGCTTTTAGGACGGGATGAGGAAGTATCGGAGGCTCAAAAAGTTCAGCGTTACCTACGTTTAGTTGATTTGCGAGACAGCACCGCAGAACAAGAAGAAGGAGTGATTCATCTATACGTTAAACTCCTGAGAACGCGCGATCAACTGTCTGCTCAGTTAGGTCATCGTCCCTCCCTGGAGCGATGGGCAATGACAGCAGGTGTAGAGGTGACTCAACTCAAACCTATTTTAGCGGCGGGGAAACGTCGCTGGGCTGAGTTAGCGAATTTAACGGTTGAAGAATTAGAGCAAATTCAAGCGGACGGGTTACAGTCTAAAGACCACATGATCAAGGCTAACCTGCGCTTGGTGGTATCGGTAGCGAAAAAATATCAAAACCGAGGTTTGGAACTATTGGATTTAATTCAAGAGGGAACCTTGGGACTCGAACGGGCCGTTGAGAAGTTTGACCCCACCCGTGGCTATCGGTTTAGCACTTATTCTTATTGGTGGATTCGTCAAGGGATTACACGGGCGATCGCCACTCAAAGCCGCACGATTCGTTTACCCGTTCACATTACCGAAAAGCTGAACAAAATTAAGAAAGCTCAACGGAAAATTTCCCAAGAAAAAGGACGGACTGCTACCCTTGATGATATTGCAGCAGAATTAGACATGACACCCGCTCAAGTGCGAGAAGTGTTGCTGCGGGTTCCTCGTTCCGTCTCTTTAGAAACGAAAGTGGGAACGGACAAAGACACCGAGTTAGGGGATTTACTGGAAACCGAAGAAATCACCCCAGAAGAATTATTGATGCGGGAGTCCCTCCATCGCGATTTAGAACAACTGTTAGCTGATTTAACCAGTCGCGAACGGGATGTGATTCTAATGCGTTATGGGTTGGGTGATGGCCATCCCTACTCCTTAGCCGAAATTGGTCGAGCTTTGGAACTATCACGGGAACGAGTCCGCCAAATCGAAGCCAAAGCCTTACAAAAGCTCCGCCAACCCAAACGTCGCAACCGCGTTCGTGATTATTTGGAATCGCTAACTTAATAGGGAATAGGGAACAGGGAACAGGGAACAGGGAATAGGAGACTATTTTTCCTTCTTTCTTCCTTCTTCCTTCTTTTTGCCTCCTGCCTCCTGCCTCCTGCCTCCTGCCTCCTGCCTTCTAATTTGCAATAAGTGTTTTTTTTGACGATTAGTAAATCTGTTGTGTATCATTGTCAGTATGCAAGCGTTATTGAAAACAACAAATGTATGGCATTGTACACATCAGTCTCGTTTAAATCTGAACTCAACGATAAAGGCTGGCGGTTAACTCCCCAACGAGAAACGATCTTGCAAGTCTTTCAAAATCTACCAAAGGGTAATCATCTTAGTGCTGAAGATCTTTATAATTTGCTAAAAAGTCGTGGAGAAGTGATTAGCTTATCCACGATTTATCGCACGTTAAAATTGATGGCTCGGATGGGAATT
>JBMDYE010000116.1:0-4158 GCA_048595135.1 Planktothrix sp.
GTTGAACATCAGCAATTAAAAGTCGTAAACAGCCTTATTTTCTGGACTTTGCTCCTTACTTGGGCATTTCTATTTATAAAATGGCTTATCAAGGTAGAAGCAAAGATGAGTAAAAGATACCTTAAGAAGCCTATACATTTCGAGAAATGGACTAAACGCAAATAGTTTTTATGGTAGAATTAAATTAATCAATTAGTTATCAGTCTTAAAATGTTGCACACTTTAGGAACAGACGGAACCTTAAAATCAGCAACTTTAGAGGGCAGATTAAGGGAATTAGTGGCGTTGCTACAGCAACTAGAAAAAGATACACAAGGGGTCAATTCTAAGAATGCAGATTGTGTTTTGAGCGGTGATAATAACGCCGAAACAGAAGAATACACGGCTACTTGCCAGTGTTATGTTGATCTTACAGACTTAAATTCCTTAACCTATCCAGACCCCTACAACGCGGCGGCAGCTTATCTTGCCGGGACTGGATCAGAAGCCACTAATTTTAATATGGCACTGGCTGAAACTGCGATCGCATTTTATATAGCAGAAGGAAACAGCACTAACAACCCCAATCAGTTGCCCAGAAAATTAACACCTCCTACACTGGCATTATTAGAAAACCGATTAACCCAACCAATTCCGCACAATGCGATCCTAAGTTTTGGATTCACAATCCCAACGATTACCACAACAACAGGGGGCATAACTTCTACTGTTGCCAAAGAATTTTTATCTAACGGGTAGGAATTATGCCAATTATCAGCAATTACGATCCACTAATAGGCAATGGGGGAGGAACAATATCAGGGGGAAGTTTTAACAATGCTCCTTACCCCTATTGCTTTGTAAGATTTATTCCTATTCCAGTTAATGAAAAATTTCTCTTAATTCCCGCTAAACCGGAAAGTAGAGAAATAGATATACAATTTAATCAACCAGTAGAATTATATTTTGGTTTTGAAGAAATCCCTTTTAAACTTTTACCCAGTACAGAAAAATACAAGGATAATCAATTAGGAGTTAATTTGTCGGTTAAAACCGAAGAGCTTAATTGTCAGTGCTTGTTAGTGATTCGATCGGAAAGAGTAATTGATTATATTACATCTGTTCCGACCCCAAGCCCTACACCAATTCCTCAAAATTGGGCAATAATAGCTCCAGATAATTTATCTGTATTTATAGATCCTTCAAAATTTCAAGGAGAAATTCAACAAATAAGCTTAATAATTCCTAATTATTTGGATATTCCAAACTATCAATTCTTTGAATTTTTGAATGCTATCGACCTGAATAATCCCGATTCTATTTATTCGGGCGGTGGGAAAAGTTTGCAGAGATGGGAAAACGGGGGAACAATGCCCGATTATCCAATTGGTATTAATGATTACATCATAGAACTTTATAGCAACGCTTCTAAAATAAAATTCTATATATCCAATTCTGAAAACTCTTTGGACCTTAAAATTCTTTATATTAATTTCGAGACAAATACATTCACTTTAGGGATATAAGTAACATGGCAACATTGTATCAAAAAGTATTTACTGGGGAGATTCCGCCGCTAATTATCAAAGAAGATACCCCAACTAACAAAACATTTGTAAAAGTAACTGATTTAACCTCAGTTCCTTATAAAGAAATATCTATTTTGAAATGGAGAGATATTGCTAAATTGCATATTCCAGCTAATGCAAAAATATCTAGTTGCGAATTTGAACTTAAATTAGAGTATTTACAGATGGATTTCTGGGTTCCATCTGTAAACGTCGTACCTTCAACAAGTTTACCGCTTTATTCTCCTGTTGATACAGATGCACAAACCCAAACCAAAACGATAGAACTTAGAACTAAATTTAACCGTGATAGCGGTCACGCAATTGAGATGAGATTGCTAAGATGCTATGACCCAAACTATACTTTAAACACGGCAACACCAGATACTTACAATTCTGTAGATAGCAGTTACGATCCTAATGTCGGGTATCCGATTCAAGAACTTTTATATCATCAAAGATTACCAGGGTTTTTTGATTTAATGCCTTACTTAATTAAGAATGGCAACCTGATATTTACAGATATCAGGCAGGAATTAAAAATGCAGCTAATCCCTAATCTTACAGGTAGGGGAAGTGATAAAGATTGTGTGATTATCACTGGGGGATACACCGGAAGCGTTACCTACGAAGAAATACAAGCTAAATATAAAATTGAAGCTACTATTTCAAAGCCTCAGAATATCTCAACAACACCTATAAAAATACTTGAAGCGAATCCTGATAGATTTAGTTTCTATATTTGCAACAATTCCACGAATGATATTTATTTTTCCTTTGGGAATAATGCCCCAAGCCTCGCCTTAAAACTAACTTTAAAACCTGAAAAAATGCTTATCTATGAACATGGACAAATTTATATTGATGGACAGAAACAAGATACTACTCATGACGGAAGGGTGAGACTAGGAACACCAGTATGGGCGCGAGCCACAGCAGACAATTCCCCCATTTCAATAGAGGAATTAAGCTTTGTGGAGATCGAATAAATGCCACAAACAGAGAGATATCGGAACGTAACAACCGTTTCCAACCCTGAACAAATTAGATTCGATACGGCTGACCCTCGTTACAAGTTAGCGCGAAGAGTCGATACCGGAACAGGCAGCTATGGAAGTCGGAGCGCTTACTCCGACCCTAGAAACGCTGCTTCCCAAACCAACAATAGATTTAGAGGCGGTGACCCCGGTTTTGGACGTGGTTCATGGAATTGGACAGGCGACGGAGTGCAAGAAGCCAGCCAACGGTCAACTAATAAAGCTGTGACGGTAACAGCCGAAACTGTCTCCGGCTCCACCAGGCAAACTTTAGGAAATCGGGCAAGGGTATCAGTAGCCAACGCCGTAGATCGATTTGGTAAAGGTGTGAGCGCTGCCAAAGGTGCGCGAGGGGGAGGCAGTACCGTAAGCAGTGCCGCTAATTCGGCAGGTAGAAGTAGTGCCGCTAGTAGTGCTGTTGGCGCAATTGGAAGAAGGGTAAGCAGTAGTGCTTCTGGTGACGTATCCGTTGGCGTCTACGGTGGTGGTGTTGGTATTGGCGTTAGCCGAGGCGGGTTGGATTTGGGGGTAGGAGTTGCGAGTGTTAGCTACAATTTTTCCAACCCAAACGAAAGCAGTATAGGGGGATTCTTCAATACTCTTACAATTACTGGCACTCAGGAAGGATGCACCATTTTTTTAGACTATAAATTCTTAGGAAATACTTATTTTACAGAAACACGACAAGCTGACGAATGTGAAAAACCAGAACCCAAGCCGAAAACTTATCCTCCTGGCAGTGAAGATGACGAAAATAATAATGATGATGATGAAGACCCATCACCCGGTCCTGGTCCCGGAAGTCCCTCTACAACTTCACGGACGACATCTACTACCGCCTACTCTTTCCCGGAACCAGTACGAATTTATGTAGCTGGCGATACCAGAGCAAGAAGGGGAAGAGGCTCTAGCTATTCTGAAGATAATTATTCTTTGGATTACTACGGGTATGTTGCTACACTGAAGGACTTTATAATAGAAGATGAATGGATTTACAAAACCATTCCCTTTTGGACGGATGATGGGGAATATTCAGGAACTTTATATTATTATTCAAGCCAGCAATTTACAATATATCCAGAGGGTAGTATTTTTCCTGCGGGAACATTTGGAAAAACAAGATGGAATATTGGTTGGGGAAAATATACAGAGCCACCTGAAGGTCAATTTATTGTAAATTTTGCGCTCGGCCCCAACCGAGCAGAATTTACAAATTATTTTACCCCTCAGTCAATAGACCCCAACTCAGATTCAAACCCAATTTTGAATTATGCAGAATGCTTTTATAGGTCTCCCTGGAAAAGTAATTCAAAATTGATTTTTTATCCATTAGACCCAGAGAAAACTCTACCAAAAAAAAATACAATAACTACGCCAAGAGGAGTACGTGATCCTGTGGATAACAGACAGCAAATTTTATTAGAAAGAGTGTACGAAATGTTAGGCGGAGATAATTTTTGGGAGAACGGGCTAGCTATCCCAAATGAAATGTTCACCCCTGAAGGAGAAGGATATACTCGAACCAGAAGCTATAATGGGATAGCTCATTTAACATTTCAAACACTTGATCATAG
>JBMDYE010000117.1:0-1730 GCA_048595135.1 Planktothrix sp.
ACATGGAGAGTTGCAAGAGCGGCTACCGCCGACACTCGCGGCAAAAGGCAACCGTCAAAGCTTGGCATATTCAAAGACGGTTAATTTCATTTCGGTAACGACTCACACGCTACCCCGTCCTCATCGCCTCATGAGGGTTAACGACTTTAGAGCAAGGGAAAGATATCAGGTTAATCCATACCTCCTGGTCGCATGGTTTTTACAAAGTTATGCCATTGCTCGACTTTGGAGCCAGTAATATCAAGAATGGGAATATCAATAGTCGGTCTAGCACGATAGTAGATAATTTCAGTAGGTTCTGTTTGTCCTAAACCGTAAGTGCTGACGATTTGGGCAGCACGTTGACAAGTAATTTCAAAAAATCCGTATTTTCCCTGACCGCCTGCTGTATAGTACCGCCAAATAATGACATCTGGTTTATTATCTTGAAGACACTCATAATGTGTAATCTCAAACATTTTGGTGATGTACACATCATGCCTGCTAAATCTTTTGGCAGGATTAAACCACAGTAAATTTACGGAACTTTAGAAAAATTGTTATTTGCCTAAAGTTGTAGTTTAATTGAATCAGGAATACTTTAGATACTCAACCTATAGTTTGAACATTGTTATTCATCACTACTGTATACACATTACTTAGAGGAAAATTTGTGAATAAATTAAGATTGATAGGTTTAGCGAGCGCTCTCCTAGCTCCTTTTGTCTGGCAACCTGCCAAAGCTGAAATGTTAGTTCTTGGTACAGCTTCCACTGGAGAAACCGTTACTCTCGATACGGATTCTGTTTCAAGAGAGAGAGCATCGGGTACTGGGTACTTCATAACGGCGACATATTATCTGGATAACGAAAGAATAGATGCAACAATTAGCTGTAGATATAACACTTGGTTTGTAGAAGGGGATTCGACAGAATATACTCCTCAATCTCAAGCAACACGAAATCTTATATCTACAGCGTGTGATATTAACAGTCAAGCTAATCGATAAAATGTTATATAGAATGCCGAAGCAAGCGTAATACAAAGGGCTAAAGAAGGAAATAAGAGGGAAATAGTGCATTTTTCTCCTACTTATTCCCTCCTATTTAAAGCGGTTTTTTGGAGATTTGCGTTGCAACAGGGAGTCACTCAACCCGAAATGTAGTTTATTGAACTACAAAAGTAACAAAAAACCTGCTAAGTTTTCTATTGATGCCTGTGCGATAGTGGCAATAGTATCGACTTAATTAGCTGTTAACAATTGTGGCATCAAGCTATTTTAATTCAAATTAATTCCTTCTGTCCAGTGTTGTAATTCTTGCTGCACTTGATTGTTGACTTTATCGGGTTTATCCCATTGGTTTTCTAGGTTTTGATTTTGTTCTATTAAGAGTTGATTCCACCCATCAAGCCCTGGATTGATTCGTTGAGATTGGGGTAGAGCCTCAATAATTTGTTGAGAGAGTTGTTCACCGAATTCATCTCCTTTCAAACCAACGATTATAGTGGGAATATCCCTTAAAAAATCTGTAGGTAATGAAGATACAGCATCAATGCTTAAATACAACGTTGGTCTAATATTAAAATCAGGATCTAAAGCGATCGCAGACAAGGTTTCGATCGGGTCACTGGTAATAATAGCTCGTTCAATATTATATTGAGTCGCTATCCAGAAAATACCTGTTTCGTCATCCTCAGTATTGGCCAACGGCATTTTCACATCAGGCTTAATGGAAAATTTTCCATTAGAC
>JBMDYE010000118.1:0-21721 GCA_048595135.1 Planktothrix sp.
ACAATCAATTTCCTCGCTAACTGTAATTAAGCTACTTTGACTAGACTTGAAAGTAACCTTTAGAAGATGAAATTGATGATTCATGTTCTATTCTCCTGGGGTAATTTAAAACAACTAACTGACTCGTGCTAAGGGGCTAGGCTATTCATAGATCAGTCATTTTTTAATCATAATTGCAAACCTCCTAAGAAACCGGGTTTATTAACAAACATTTGGACTTAGACCAAGAGATTAGGGCGATAAACCCGGTTTCTGACCCCGCCTTAATCTCGTCAACATTCCTCACCCGTTTTAAAATCAAAGACTGCGAATCTATTTAACCTGAAAAAACCATGAAAATATTAGTTGTGGGAAACGGTGGACGCGAACACGCCTTAGCTTGGACGTTGCTTCAGTCTCCCAACGTTGAACAAGTCTTTTGTACCCCTGGAAATGGTGGAACTGCAACCTTAGCAAGATGTCAAAATGTACCCATCGCCGTTGATAACTTTGAAGGTATTAAAAATCTAGTTCAAGAACAAAACATTGACCTTGTTGTTGTTGGCCCAGAAGTCCCTTTAGCCTTGGGTATTACCGACTTTTTACAACAAGACAACATCAACGTATTTGGCCCTACCAAAGCGGGGGCGCAACTGGAAGCCAGTAAAGCTTGGTCAAAAGGGTTAATGGCGGAAGCGGGTATTCCCACGGCTAAAACTGCTGTTTTCACGGATGCAGACCAAGCCAAAGCTTATGTAAAAACCGCCCCTATTGTCGTTAAAGCCGATGGGTTAGCCGCAGGAAAAGGCGTCACCGTTGCGACAACCGTTGAAATGGCCCATGAAGCCATTGACATTATTTTTGCGGGAGAATTTGGGAACGATAACCTGCAAGTCGTAATCGAAGACTTTTTAACCGGACAAGAAGCCTCAGTTCTGGCCATTACCGACGGTTTAACCATTCGTCCCTTAGTTCCCGCCCAAGACCATAAACAAGTGGGAGAAGGGGACACTGGCCCCAATACGGGAGGAATGGGGGCTTATGCGCCGACGCCCATTGTCCCCCCTGACCTGATGGTTCGCGTTCAACAGGAAGTCTTAGAACCCACATTAGCCACCTTACAAAAACGGGGTATTGATTATCGGGGTATTGTGTATGCAGGGTTGATGATCTCCCCCGATGGAGACATTAAAGTCTTAGAATTTAACTGTCGTTTTGGTGATCCTGAAACCCAAACCGTTTTACCGTTATTAGAAACGCCATTAGATGAAGTATTACTGGCTTGTTGTGAACAACGCTTAGACCAAGTTCCCCTGGTTTGGAAGTCTGGGGTAGCGGTGTGTGTGGTGTTAGCGTCCGCAGGTTATCCCGGTTCCTATCCAAAAGGAAAAGTTATTACTGGAATTGAAAATGCTGAAGCATCAGGCGCGACCGTATTTCATGCCGGAACTAAACTTGAAAATAATCAACTCTTAACGGATGGCGGTCGAGTCTTAGGGGTAACGGCCATTGGTGCAACCTTTGAAGACGCCATTACCCAAACCTACAAAGCGGTAGACTGTATCCACTTTGAAGGAATGTATTGTCGTCGTGACATTGGCTTCCGTATTAGGTAGTTACAGTCACCAGTTAACAGTCACCAGTCACCAGTCACCAGTTAACAGTTAACAGTCACCCGTAGGGGCGAAGCATTCGGACAGTAATCTAGGATAAAAAACGATAAGCTACCTTCCGAATTCTTCGCCCCTACCCAGTTAAGAAATTCTTCCTCCGCTTCCCCAGATCCCCTGCTTCCCCCTCTTTTCCTTACTGATGACTGATGACTGGTGACTGATGACTGATGACTGATGACTGATGACTGATGACTGATGACTGTTAACTGGTGACTGTAAAAGCCTTCTTGAAAAATGATAGGTTATAGTTATATCGTGTAACAAAACTTAATTGGCTGAGGGCGTTAACTATCGCGTCCCTATGAACAGATGTGGTATATCGACAATTCAGGAACCTATCTGAATTATTGATGAACTCCCACTTTCGATTCCAACTTCAATCTTCAAACCGTCGTGAGATGCTGGCATTGTTAAAAAAAATCGGCGAAATTATCGCTAAATGGTGGTCAGAATTTACCCTACAAACTCGACTCATGGCGGGTGCGACTTTGGTTGTCTCGCTGTTGATGAGTAGTTTAACCTTTTGGGCTGTCAATACCATTCAAGAAGATGCTCGTCTCAACGATACTCGCTACGGTCGAGATTTAGGCTTATTATTAGCCGCAAATGTCGCCCCCCTCATTGCGGAAGAAAAACGGGATGAAGTCGCCCGTTTTTCCCGCCATTTCTACACCAGTACCTCTAGTGTCCGTTATATGTTGTACGCGGATCAAGAGGGGGACATTTATCTGGGTTTACCCTTTTCGGACTCGGCGGTTCAAAACTCTCTAACCCTACGGCGTCGGATGCAGCTTCCCGAAAATTTTGTGGCGAGTGTGGAGTCGGGAAATTTTGCTGACTTACCAATGGTCAGACAACATTTAACCCCCGCCGGAGAAGTAACGGATGTTTTTGTTCCCTTAATTCACGATGGCAAATATTTAGGAATTTTAGCCATTGGAATTAATCCAAATCCGACGGTTGTTGTTTCTTCTAATTTAACCCGTGATGTTACTTTAGCGGTGTTTGTTTCGATTTGGGTGATGGTAATTTTAGGGGCGGTCTTTAATGCGTTAACCATTACTCAACCGATTAAAGAATTGGTGCAAGGGGTTAAAAATATTGCGGCGGGTAATTTTAATCAACGGGTTGATTTACCCTTTGGGGGAGAGTTAGGCGAACTGATTTCTAGTTTTAATGAAATGGCGGAACGCTTAGAAAGTTATGAAGAACAAAATATTGAAGAATTAACCGCAGAAAAAGCGAAGTTAGAAACCTTAGTTTCAACGATTGCGGATGGTGCGGTTTTAATTGATGCGGAGTTAAATTTAATATTAGTTAATCCCACCGCTAGACGGTTATTTGGCTGGGAAAGAACCAGTGTTATTGGAAATAGTATTCTCAACTTTTTACCCCCAGGGGTGATTGAAGAATTATCGCAACCGTTACAGAAAATTGCCCTAGGAAATTTAGAAGGAGGAGAGTTTCGCTGTTCCTTGGGAGAACCCATGAACCGGACGTTAAGAATTTTATTAACAACGGTTTTATTGCATAAATCCCCAGATACGGAACCCCTTTGTGAAAGTTGTATTTATGATAGTAATAATAGTTGCAATTTCCCAGAGCGTCCCCATGCACAAGAATGTACGTTTTATGATGAAAATATTGTTGATGGAGAAGTAGGTTCCTATCGGGAAAGTTTGAAAGGAATTGCAATGACCATTCAAGATATTACCCGTGAACACGAATTAAATGAAGCAAAAAGTCAGTTTATTAGTAATGTTTCCCATGAGTTAAGAACGCCTTTATTTAATATTAAATCGTTTATTGAAACCTTACATGAATTTGGAGAAGATTTAACGGAAGAAGAACGACGGGAATTTTTAGATACAGCCAACCATGAAACCGACCGATTAACCCGTTTAGTCAATGATGTGTTAGATTTATCTCGCTTAGAATCTTGCCGAATCTATCATTTTGAACCCGTTGATATGGCGCAGGTTGTTGAACAAACGTTGCGAACTTATCAGCTTAATGCTAAAGATAAAGGTATTGAATTAAGTCGAGAAATTGAACCGGATTTACCGTCAGTTTTGGGACATTATGACTTATTGCTGCAAGTTTTAACCAATTTAGTTGGCAACGCACTTAAATTTACCCCTTCCGGCGGAAAAGTCGTAATTCGGGTGTATTTGTTAGATAATCATCCTCAGTTAGATAGCCATACAGAAGCGGAAGAAATTGCCAAAGGGGGTTGGATTATTTCTCCGCCACCTCCCCGTCAACTGGATCAATATTTAGTCGATGATAAACCGCCTGTTCGTTATATTAGAACGGAAGTTTCTGATACAGGAACCGGAATTGCACCGGAAGATCAAGAAGCGGTATTTACTCGTTTCTTCCGTGTGGAAAATCGGGTTCATACCTTAGAAGGAACTGGATTAGGATTATCGATTGTCAAAAATATTATTGAAAAACATAAAAGCCAAGTCCACCTCATTAGTGAATTAGGGGTAGGAACAACGTTTTGGTTTGATTTAGCCGTTTGTCAAGAAGAACCCTCAAAAAATCCTTCCCATACTGAGGATATCTTCATAGAAGCAGAATCTTTTCCGATTTCTAAAATCTAACTTTCGATCAGGAACATCTCTAAACTTGCTATCTTAATCAATGGAATCAATAAAATAGGAAATGAATTACAACACGGATAACACAAAACTAATCACGAATAAACCCAATACAACGAACCAAACAATATTTTGTTGAACCCATGTTGTCATGGTAGAAGAGAATTTCTGTTGCCTTTTGAATGACGGCGGAACTAACGGTTCTGAACGATCATGATACATGGTACATTCTGTCGCAAAGGGACGTTGGGGAAAGTTACAAGTATCATCCTCATGGTAGAGGCAATTAGAACAAAGGTAATCTTCCCCTGTAGAACGATAGAGGGGAATACCCGGATGACCAAAGGCTTTGAGTTGATATTGACAATGGGGACAAGCGATCGCTTGGGAATCAACCGCTTGATGACAACGAGGACAATTCGACATTACAGAAATTAATCCTTTGAAAAGAGAATCCGCGAAATTGAGGAAAATACCTCAAAATAGAAAGGGTACGTTTGTCTTGAAATAAAGCTTAGTTTTATAGCAGTTACCATGAAGCTTAGGACATACAGGATCGCTGTAATTCTTGATTTTTAAGTCTTCTACTCCTGACTCCTGGCTCCGTACAGACGCGCCATGGGGCGTCTCTACTGCTGCTATATATTTACACCTTAACAGCCGCACAAGGGCGAATACAATGGATAATCAAAATAACTTATTGCGACAACTACTGATGATTGGGATCGGGACGACCTCCTTCGTTGCGGAGAAACTCCAGGAGGCGACGGATCAATGGGTCAAAGATGGGACGATGAATGCAGACCAAGCGCGGCGTTTTGTTGATGACATGATGCAGGGGATGAAATTGGATCAAAACAGCTTAGAAGAAGTGATGCAGCGCCAGTTACGGAATTTAATGCAGGATATTGGAGTTCCCCGTCAGTCAGAATTGGACGAGTTACGGGGACGCATTGACCGCTTAGAACGCCAAGTCCGGGATTTAGAAAATCGCCACTGGCGTTAAATTGTCACCAAAAAATGTCAAACTAAATTCTTGGGTTTAACCCTGAGAGGAAATTTTAAACGGATATCGGTATACTCAGGAGGATGAATTTTGCGAGAAATTCTAATTAGTTTAGGGGTAATTGTCGTTTGTACAGTGGTGTTAGTGGTTGCTCAAATTACAACCTCGATCCAACAGGCGAAAGCATCTAATCAAAATGCTCCCGTCGCTGTCGAACAAACCGTTTCCTCCCCCTCAACCCCTAGCAATCCTTTATTAGCAAAAGGCATTGCACCCCAAGCACAAACTTTAATCGCTCAAAACATGACAAATTCAGAAGAAAACGTAACGACAACAGCGTCCGGTTTACAATACGTGGATCTCAAAGAAGGGACGGGTGACTCTCCTAAACAAGGCCAAACCGTTCAAGTTCACTACACGGGAACTCTGACCAATGGCAAAAAATTCGATAGTTCCCTCGATCGCAATCAACCGTTTTCGTTTAAAATCGGAGTCGGTCAAGTGATCAAAGGTTGGGATGAAGGCGTCGCTACCATGAAAGTCGGCGGAAAACGGAAGTTAATTATTCCTCCTGAATTAGGCTATGGTGCTAGAGGTGCAGGTGGTGTGATTCCCCCCAATGCCACGTTAATTTTTGAAGTGGAACTGTTAAAAGTTTCTTAATTATTATTCCACATTTTTTTTGCTTATTACAAGCCAAAAGCCCGATTTCTTAAAGAAACCGGGTTTTTTAGTCGGAAAACCGCCATAAACATCTGCATAATTTCTGCATTTTTTTTGCATATTGTCTGCATAACAAGCGAGTATTCTTGAATTAGGGTCTAAATCTCTGTCCTTAGAGGGTAGATAGTTTAGGCTAATCATTCTTTATTGTAGAAAGATTCTTTTAGAAAAAATGCTAAATCAGATGGAAATGTTAACCTCTACCCCTACACTGGAAAAATCAGTTAATCAACTTTTTTACTATCAAAATAAAACCAACCAAATTCAAATTATCCAACTCACTCCCAGCGTTCCTCTAGGTTTTGAAAAGACGATTTTTCCGGAAGAACGAGTGTTATTTTATTCGACTTTAGATGCAACCCTAAATATTTATTACGGCACAACGGAGGGGCTAATTTTAGTAGAACAAGTTCCCTGTTCCCAATTACAAATCGCTGAAACAAATTTTTAATAGCGCAAGGCTGCTCAAAATTTTAAATTCGGGTCATGGTTTTTTATTGTTGAATACTTGGACTAATCACCGTGACTCGATTTCCATCGACCATCATTGACCAAAATCCACGACTACTTAAATTTTTTAAGGTGGCGGTTGCTGCGTCAGCGTCTGTTGTATATTCCACTAATAAATAAGGACGTTGACCATAGGACACTAAACCGACTTTTTCCCCAATAATCGTTTCTAATTGATAAGCTAATTCGGGTTGATTAAAAAAATCAACAATCACCGCATAACCTGTTCCTAACGGACGAGGATTAAATTGAGAAGAACCAGGTGTTTCCGATGGGGTGCGCCGGACAACGGGGTTATTAGGACGGCGGGCTGGAGTGGCTTCCTGTTTCACGACATAAGCCGGAAGTCCGATCATTTCTTGCAGATAAGTCGCCCAATCTTCAGCCACCAATTGATCGTCAAAACCGCCCACACGGGTCACGGTATCATTCAAATAGCGACAAATTTGACTATTAATATCATTCGGTAAAGTGCGCTGCACAACTTTTTGTTCCTCGGCGGTATTACTGACAATCAGTAATAAATATTCTCCCACTTTCGGGGCAGCACAAGCGGTCTGAGCTAAACTAGATTTAACCCCTAAACTCAAACTCGTCACCGTCAACAAACTGGATAAAAGTACCCTAAAAAAGCGTTTCACACCACTTTGACGCATAAACTGGATGTTTCTTGGATTCAGCAACAGCTTTCTATTGTACCTACCCAAGTCAACAACTCAAAATATTTATTAAGGGAGATGACTGGGAGAAACCGGGTTTCTAAACAGTCAATTGGCATATGATCTGCAAAATCTAGGTGAGAAACCCGGTTTCTGTGTGAGTTAAGCCGTTGCTAAAGAAGCTAAAGGTTCAGGAATGGTTCCAGACGGTGCTTCAAATTTCCCCGTGACAACATATTCCAAGCGTAATTTTAACCAAGTAATAAATTGCTCATTGGTTGAAATCACGGCGGCGGTGGGCTGGGGACATTTGGCTTTAATAGCTGCCATTTCTGGTGCTTCTAGAAAAGCCGGCTGAAGCACAAACCAAAAATCGATTTCTTTTTCCTGTTCCCGATAGTTGCGTGTGCGTTCCCGCAACACTTCTTCTAAAGGTTCTTCTTGTGTTAAAAACCGTTGGCTGGCTAAAACGTAGTAATAAGTTTGCATAGTTAATCGTTGTGAATGCTCGACGGGGGCAAGTTTCAGGTTAAAGTTGACTCAAGAATATTAGCGGGTGACTCCCAACTGTAAACTCGGCTAACCTAAAATGGCTTGTTTCATTTCTCGGACGGCTTGATCTAAACCAACAAGAACGGCCCGACTTATTATTGTATGACCAATGTTGAGTTCTTCCATCCCCAAAAGCGCCGCAACGGGGTAAACATTCCAATAGGTTAAGCCATGACCTGCATTAACTCGGAGTCCTGCCTGTAGTGCGAGTTGACAACCTTCGGCTAAAATCGCTAATTCCTTCTCCTGGGCTTCTCCCTTCGCCTCCGCATAACATCCCGTATGCAGTTCGATAAATTGGGCTTTGACTTGGGCTGAAGCCTCAATTTGTTGGGGGTTGGCATCAATAAACAAACTGACCGGAATTCCAGCATCCTGAAGTTTTGCCACCACCTCGGTCATGCGGGGAATTTGCCCGACAATATCCAGCCCCCCTTCGGTGGTGACTTCTTCCCGTCGTTCAGGAACTAAGGTCACATAATCCGGTTTAATATCGAGGGCGATCGCCACCATTTCATCGGTTGCCGCCATTTCTAAGTTTAAATGGGTTCTCACGGTTTCTCGTAAGATTCGCACATCCCGATCTTGAATATGGCGTCGATCTTCCCGTAAATGCACCGTAATGCCATCCGCCCCCGCTAATTCGGCAATAACCGCCGCCGCCACCGGATCAGGTTCAACGGTGCGACGAGCTTGGCGAATGGTGGCTACATGGTCAATATTGACTCCCAGAGTTGGCAATTGATGATTCTCCTTGTGTTCAGTTCTCTTCAGATTGATTTCCCTTTTTTAAAGAGATTTGGGCTGTTAGTTCCCTTTTCTTAGTTTAAATAAAAATGCCCCGACTTAGGATAAAATAATCAATCAATACAAAAATTTTCTCTAAAGATACACATTGATAAAAATAAAACCTAAATTAAACGAGTTTAATTAATCTGGTAATTTGTAGATTCGGCGCTGAAAAGCGACACTATAAACTTAATGATATTGCTATGATTCACCATTCCCACAATCACGATCACCACCATTCCCATCATCCTGAAAATTATAATCGAGCGTTTATTATTGGCACAATTTTGAATGTGGGTTTTGTGGGGATTGAAGTTAGTTTTGGGTTAATGACTCAATCTCTAGCACTCTTAGCAGATGCCGGACATAACCTCAGTGATGTCTTAGGACTGTTACTGGCTTGGGGGGCAAGTTGGTTAACGCAACGCCCTGTTACCCAACGGTTTACTTACGGTTTTGGTCGGTCTTCGATTTTAGCCGCTTTATTGAATGCCATGCTTTTGTTAATCGCCATGGGGGGAATTAGTTGGGAAGCCATTCAACGCTTTCGAGATCCAAGTCCGGTTCCAGGGTTAACAATTATTGGTGTAGCAATAGTGGGGGTATTGATTAATACAATTACGGCGTTATTATTTATGTCCGGTCGTAAACATGACCTGAATTTACGCGGCGCATTTCTGCACATGGCGGCGGATGCGCTAGTCTCCTTGGGTGTGGTCTTAGCCGGGATTGCGATTTTATTAACCCATTGGTATTGGTTTGATCCGGTGGTGAGTTTAATTATTGTGGCGGTGGTTGTGGTGGGAACCTGGCAATTATTTAAAGATTCGCTAAATTTAGCCTTAGATGCAGTTCCAAACAATATTGAAGTGCAAGCGGTTCAAATTTATTTAGCCGAATTACCTGGGGTAAAAACCGTTCATGATTTGCATATTTGGGCGATGAGTACCACAGAAACGGCGTTAACCGCCCATTTAGTGATGATGGAAGGGTATGGAGGCGATCGCTTTTTACACGAAATTAGCGAAGCGTTACACGATCACTTTGGCATTGAACACACAACGTTACAAATAGAAACGGGTGATCCAGATTATCCCTGTTCCTTGAGTAGGGGTCATTCAAATTAAGAATTAGGGAATAGGGAACAGGTTTCTTACTGTTAACCCTTATTCAAAGCATTTTGCAAATCAATTCCCACCTGATTATTAAAAATCTCCATATATCTTAAATCGCGTTCATCAAAACTGACTTTTAAATAATCAGGAATATCGTTCAAATCTTGGGGATTATATTCAGGATAATTTCCTGATTTTCGTTTATTAACCAGTTGAGTCACGCCTAATAACTCCCCATCAAAACTTAAAATCGGCATACACAATAAACTACAGGTGCGATATCCCGTTTCTCGATCCGTATCTTTAGCAGTTTGGGAGTCGGGATGGTCATAAACATCAAAGGGAATCATAATCGATTGTTTGGTTTGGGCAACTTTTCCCGCAAATCCTTTATTTTTATAAAGATGAAAGGTTTCTAAGTTTCCACTGCGGGTTCTAATCCTTGTCCACAGTTGATCCGAGTCATGATCATCCACTAACCAAATTGTACTGCGATCGGCATTGGTTAGTTTTTTAGCCGCTTGAATTACGGTTTGCAAAATTTGTTCAGGATCAAAGCCAATTTGACGAACCGAACTAATGGCTGATCTTAAGGTATCCATTGCCCGTTGTTTTTGTAAGGTACTAATTTCTTGATAAAAGGATTGACATCCCTCTAAAACTTTGATAATAAATTCGGATCGGTTTTGTAATTCTTGTAAATCGGCTAAGGTAAATTCCGAGGGATGATTAGGGTAATCTGTTAGTTTATTAAATAATCTAAGAATGGCGATCGCTTTTCCTTCATGATTAATTAACGGAAAGAATAAGGCGTTCTGCAATTGTTCTTTAAACTCCGGTTTAACCGCCACTTGCAACGCCGGATCATCTAAGCTTGATATTAAATTGATCCGTAACCCTGAACCCGATACCATCAACTCTTCAACTAATGGGGAATTCCCAGGAATAACCACTTCGGTTAAACGGTTGGGAGAACTTGGTTCAGGAATAATTGACCAAAATTCATTTTTATCGCTATTAAAAATAAAAACATCCGTTTGCGTTGCTTTCAGTAAATTGCTGATGGATTGAATCATAAAACTTAAAACATGATGCAAGGTTTTATACAGTTCCTCATCATTGGGAATTCCCACCGCTTGATTTAACATCGCCAAGGTATGATAAACCACTTTTTGGGATTGAATTTCTGCTAATTGTTTTAAGCGTTCATGCACTTTTGCATATTGTAAAATCACTCCAACCCGTTCATTAAAAACCTGCATAGATTGACGATCATTTTTATCAAAACTTGCTTTAAATCGTTCTGGTGTTTTCGGCCACTCTGCGGGATTATATTCAGGATGATTTCCTGAATTGATTTTATTAACTAATTGCGTTACTCCCAGTAGTTCCCCATCAGGATTTAAAACAGGCATACACAACAAGCTACAGGTTCGATATCCGGTTTCTAAATCGGTTTCTTTTGCCGTATGGGAGTCGGGATGCTCATAAACATCAAAGGGAATAATAATCGGTTCTTTGGTGCGCGCCACTTGACCCGCAAACCCTTCATTAATTTGAATTCGTTTTTCCATTAAAGTGCCGTCAGTTTGGCGAATTTTTGTCCATAATTCCTGCCGTTCTTCATCTAAAAGCCAGAGGGTACTGCGATCTGCATTCATTAAATTTTTAGCGGCATCCATCACCCGTTGTAAAATTTCTTTTGTATCCAATTGACTGCCATCTAAACAGCGTGTGGCTTCTGCTAAAGCGGCGGTAGCTTGCAATTTTCGACTCGCTTGGCGGCAAGATTGACAACTTTCTAAAAATCGCTGGATATGGGGTGCAAATCGTGCTAATTGTTCTTGATCGTTGTCGGTAAATCCATTTTGATCAATCCGTTCTGCTAAGGATAATTCAGGATTGTGGTTAACTTTTAATTTATTTAAAAGTTGGATAACGGCGACCACTTCGTGGGATTGATTACAAATCGGATAGGCTAATACATTATAAGTGTAATAACCATATTTCTGATCGGCAATTTTGACTAAATTTGAACGATGATCCTCATAAACGTTACAGGGAATATTAATAATTTGTTTTGTTTTGGCTGCTTCTCCGGTAATGCCTTCTCCCAAAGGAACTTGAATATTTAAAAACTCATTACTTTGATTTTCTGCGACTAATGACCACAGTTCGGTTTTCTCTTCATTTAATAAATAAATAGTAGCGCGATCCGCTTGTAATAAATCTCCTAATTTTAAGGTAATTTGTCGCAACACTTCATAGATGACTTCATCAGAACTACTGCCTTCCGCCACCCGGCGAATTTGAGTTTCTAATAGTTGATCTTTAAGTTTTGCTAAGGTTTTAATAAATTCGGGTTCAAAAACCGCGACTTCATCTTGTAATTCGGTTAAGGATTTTTGACACCAACTGCTATCAAAAACTTCTTGATAAATTCGATTTCTAATTTTAAGTTGATTTTGGCGTTTACTCACTAAACCGGATAACCGTAGTTCAGTTTGTTCGGGACTATTATCAATGGGGACTTCCCCTTGTTCTCGAATCAATTGATATAGCTTTAACAGCTTAATACTGCGAGTTTTTTGGCGGAGAATGCGATCGCGAATCGTTCTTAGGTGTTCTGGTTCATCATGAATTTCCCAGTTTTCAATAATTTGCGATCGCACTAACTTTTCCACCCATTCCGCTTCTGATCCTGGGGGAATTTCTTCCTCTGATGCTACAATTAATTTACATAACTTTTGAGTTAAAAAGGGTTGTCCTGAAGTCCAATCTAAAACCGCTTTCATTAAAGCTTGATATTGTTCAGATTTAACTTTTAATCCGGTGGCGATCGGTTCTGTTTCCTGCCATTGAAACCCGTGTAATTCGATGCCATAGCCACAATCAAAGGGTAAACTATGATAATTCGCATCTTTCATTAAATCATAGGGAGAGGCGACGCCTAAAATGGCAAAGGTGAGACGATTATATTCCGATTGTTCCGCTCGTTTATTATAGCAAGCTCTAATTAACCCTAAAAATTCATTAGCTAAATCGGGTAAGCGAAGTAAACTATCAATTTCATCAATAAAAATCACAATTTGTTGTTCAGCTAAAGCTGCATTTTTTAATAAAATATCACCAATAAATTTATTAAACCGATTCATCGGCGATAAATCGGATTGTCGGCAACCTTTTTTAAAGGTTCCAATTCGATCTAAAAGATTAAAGCTTTCCGATAAACTATCAATAATATCGGCATAAAATTGTTGGCGAGTTAATTCTGAACTAATAATTGCCGTTAAGTCAATGGCAGCACAAAGGACACCACTTTCTTGTAACCTTCGCATGGTTTGCACCCGTAAACTCGATTTTCCCATTTGTCGAGAAGTTAAAACATAACAAAACATTCCTTTAATCAGTTGATTATATAAGTCATAATCCGCTTGTCTCCACACATAAGTTGGCGTATCTGGCGGCAAACTTCCCCCAACTTTATATTCGTAATTCATAGTAATTATTCCTAAAATTATCTAATAATTTACCCGATTAATAAATTATATCTCGCCATTTCCTCGTTGCTAGGTTCTACTACCTAGCAATACTGTTTGCAGGCTCCGCCTCCGTTATTAGTTCCCAGGTGGAACCAGGGAACGAGAAAGGTTTAAACTTCAATTTGATAAACCTGCATTTTTCCAATTCCTTTTAAGTCTTGCATTTCCGTTTGAATAATATTAAGTTGTAAATGGGGTTTAACGGCTTCGTAAACCGTTGAAGAAATACAAATTCCCCCAGGATTAGCTTTAGTTTGTAGTCGTGCTGCAATATTCACCCCATCGCCATAAACATCATTGCCATTAAAATAAACATCCGCTAAATGAATGCCAATTCGATGTTCTAAAATGGCTTCTTGGGGTAAAGTAATCGCTGCATTTTTAAAATTAATTTGAATTTCTTGAGCGCATTTAACGGCTTTGACAACCGAAACAAAATACATCAGTAATCCATCTCCGACCGATTTTAAAACCTGTCCTTCAAATTGTTGACATAATCGCGTCATTAAGTTCAAATCTCTAAAGACTGCCGCTAAAGTGGGTTCTTGATTGTGATGATGTTTTTCCACAGAATCTTTAACATCGGTAAACATAATGGTGGCGAGAACATTTTTTGTTTGTTCTGGCGTTAACTCTAAAAGCTCAGATTTTCCTAAATTGAGCGGTTGCGGTATAAGCGTAGATTTTAAGCGATCGCGAAAATATTCTCGGTATAATTTTTTTCTAATTTCTACTTTATTTCCATGCAGATGTACCAAACCCATACTATTGAGATCAAAGGCTAACTTCGATTTTAACTCAATCATCTGGTCAGCATCTAAAACTTGTCTAACCGCTTGTGCTAATTCAGGATATTTTTCTAAATTCCAAAGATGTAATCTTAAATAATCTCCATAAATTCCTGTATCCTTCGGTGCATCTTCTAAAATTTGTTTTAAGCTCATCTTTTCCCGCGCCATTTTATAAAATGCCACCCGTAACAAATGGGGATGTCCTCCTAGCATTTCCATCAATTGTTGAATATCTCTTTCCGTTAGTTCAAAACCATATCTTTTCGCTAATTCTTTAACTTGAGCTTGATTAAATTCCGGTAATTTAGCATCTAATCCTACATTAAATGGAGATTGGTTAATATCCAACGGTAAATAAACTTCTGTTCCATGAACAATCACTAACCGCAGGTTCTTCCAAATTTCAATTTGTTTAGATTTTTCATGCCAAGCTCGTAACAAACCAAAGAAATCATCGGCAATTTTTTCATGTCCAAAAATCCGATCTACCGCATCTAATCCTAAAACCAACGGTTGACCGAGTTTGGGTAATAAATAGCGACCAAAATAATTGGTACAATTATTTTTACTGCCTAATTCTTCATCCCAATATTGATTTAATTGAATGGGAAGTTGTAAATCATCCGCCACCATCGCACAAAAGCGGCGTAAAAATTGGTTTAAATCGGTAAAAACTTCATTATCCGTTAACTCAAAATTAACAACAACTGTCCGACACCCCTGCTGTTGAGCGTGATACAGTAACCTCGCCATTAATGAGGTTTTTCCCATTTGTTTCGGGGCTTTAATCCTAATTAAACTACCTGGTTTATTAATTTCTTCATAAGCTTGAAATTCAATGGGATGACGTTCTATATAAAATGATGAGGATAAATTGAGTTGACCTCCTGGTAATTCTAATTCTAAATGGGATAAGGGGGTAACGTGGGGAGAAAGTTGCTTCACTGAATGGGAAGTTTCAGGATTTTGAATTAATGCTTCTAAAATTAGGCGGACTGTTTTAATTCCTACTTTTTTTCCGGTTGCATCCGATAAAAGTTTCCATAAATTTGGAGCTAAAATTGTTTGAATCGTATTGTCACTGTAGCCTGTCACCCGAATTTCTTTCAGTTTTAAACCTTGTAAAGCCTGTTGGAGAATTGCCTCTTGAACTTGATCCAACGGTTGTTGCGTTGACTCTTTCAGCAATTGGTTGGCAAATTTAACGAGATCGGATACTTCTTGATCCATGATCAGCTTGTTTAACTTTGATTTTTTATTTTTAAGATACCATGAATTTCATGAATTTTATGAATTTTATGAATAATTTACTTTTATCTGTCTAAAAACAATTAAATTTATGATTTTTTTTCATGAAGAATTGAGGAGACATTTCTAGAGAATATTAATACAATAGACTATAGCAGGAACAATTAGTTCGTATTGGTTTAAGCATTATTTGCTCAGGGGTACTATATGAATCTTTCCACCCAAGTTGCTTTATCTCCAAAAGCCTTAAGGATTTCTGAAATTATTGCCCCCCTCACGCCTTCTAATTTTCGGATTGAAATGAAAACCGTTGAACAACAACTGAAAACGGTTTATCAAACGTTAGCCATGTTGCGGGTCAGTAACCATAGCTTTGAAGTGTTTCTTAATGAAATGCTCAATGCCATTACCTTAAAAATTGGAGAACTCTTGGGTGCTGATCGAACAACGGTATTTTTAATCGATGAAGACCATAAAGAACTGTGGTCATTAGTTGCCAAAAATGAAGGAGACGGTTCTTTAGAAATTCGGATTCCCATCAGTCAAGGCATTGCTGGACAAGTAGCTCGTTCTAAACAACCGATTAATATTCCCTTTGATTTCTATGAATATCCGGGTTCAACCTCAGCCAAAGCATTAGATCAACAAACGGGATATCGAACCTACACGATGTTAACCCTTCCTTTGCTCAATGATGAAGGGGAATTAGTCGCCGTTGTTCAGCTTTTAAATAAGTTAAAAAAAGAAGCCAATTCGGGTTTATCCCTTTATGACAGAATTGATATTTGTGGGTTTAGTAGTTATGATGAGGCGTTATTTGCTGAATTTTCGCCGTTAATTCGACTGATTATTGAAAGTTCTCAATCGTTCTATACTGCCACTCAAAAACAACGTGCCGCTGAAGCGTTATTAGAAGCAACTCGTTCCTTAGCATCTAGCAGTTTAAACTTAGAAGAAACCCTGAAACGGGTGATGAATGAAGCCAAAAAATTAATGAATGCCGATCGCAGTACGATTTGGTTATTAAATGATGAAGAAACGGCATTATGGGCAAAAATTCCTCAACAAGATGGTACCTTAGAAGAACTGACTGTTCCTGTTGGTGTGGGATTTGCTGGAAAAGTGGCAGCAACGGGAAAACCCGTTAATATTGCCTTTGATTTATATAATCACCCTGATGCCGGAAATTCTAAAAAATTTGATCAAAAAACAGGCTACCGAACCTGTAGTTTACTCTGTATGCCTGTGTTTAATGCCGATGGCAAATTAATCGGGGTAACGCAATTAGTGAATAAACGCAAACAAGGGGATTTTCCTGATTATCACCCGGACAATTGGCCGCTGGCACCCGACTGTTTTAAAGCGAGTTTTAATCGCAGTGACCAAGATTTTATGGAGGCATTTAATATTCAAGCTGGGGTGGCAATTCAAAACGCAAAATTATTTGAAACAGTTCAACAGCAATATGCCAAAATTAAACAACAGGAACAAATGCAACGGGATATGCTCCGCAGTTTAACGAATGGGGTAATTTCTACCAATGCTCAAGGAAAAATTATTGCTGCCAATTCCAGTGCCAATCGATTGTTGGGACTGAGTGAACAGGAGAGTTTAGAAGGGAAATCAATTGTAGATTTAGTGCGGTTAAAAGGTGCAGATTTCCCTAGTTGGTTAACGGCTGCCTTAACCGCTTCTGATCCGAAATCTCGTCAACAATTTTATCCCGACCAAACCTTAATTTCCGGTCATAAAACCGAATCAAGTGTGCATTTATCTATTAATTCTATCGCCGATGCTAGTGATTCTAAGAATGTCTATGGTGCGTTAGTGGTGATGGATGATATTAGTGATGAAAAACGCTTGAAAAGTACGATGTATCGCTACATGACGCAAGAGTTGGCGGAACAATTGTTAGCAAGTGGAGATGCGAAATTAGGAGGCGATCGCAAAGCAGTTTCTGTGTTATTTTCTGATATTCGAGGCTATACCAACCTTGTGGAACGGATGGACGCAGAAGCAGTGGTGGGAATGTTGAATGATTATTTTAATGCCATGGTGGAACCGATTTTTAAACATAAAGGAACCCTCGATAAATATATGGGGGATGCCATTATGGGGGTGTTTGGTTCACCAATTCCGTTAGAAGATCATGCCTGGAGAGCCGTTAAAACAGCCTTAGATATGCGGTTAGCATTAGACCAATTTAATGCTCAACGAATGGCGCAAGGAGAACCTCCGATTCATATTGGGATTGGGATTCATTCGGGTAATGCAATTAGTGGAAATATCGGTCATTCTCGACGGATGGAATTTACGGTAATTGGGGATGATGTGAATTTAGGATCACGGTTAGAGGGAACGACAAAACGCTATAATTGTGATATTATTATTAGTGGTAGTACCTATAAGCAATGCCATGATTACCTGATTGTTCGGGAATTAGATATTGTCCGCGTTAAAGGCAAAATCCAACCCGTTTCTATCTATGAATTAGTGGCGAAGAAATCCGATTTTATTCCTGATTCTAAATGGGAGGCGATCGCACTATATGAAGCGGGAAGAAAACATTATCTAAATCGCGAATTTGTTGCCGCGTTAGAAAAGTTTGCGGCGGTTTTATCCATTACTCCCGAAGATTCTGCGGCTACTTTACATATTCAGCGTTGTCAACATTGGTTACAAAATCCTTTACCCAAAGATTGGGATGGAGTGGAAACGTTAACCGAAAAATAGCAGACTTCAGAAACCCGGTTTCTTGTCACCCCTACAAGACTCTAGAAACCGGGTTTCTCAGGTTAATTTTACACAGGACATCAAGATCAATTCAGAAACCCGGTTTCTTGTTACCCCACCGCTTTTTTACTAAATCTTCCCACATTTCTTAACGCATCTAAAAACGCATAAACCGCCGGAGAATGAAGCGCATTTTTTAATACCATTACCCCAATGACTCGAATTAACGGTGCAGGTAACGTACAAACTTGTACATTAGGGGGAAGGGGTTCTGCGGCTAAACGGGGTAAAATAGTCGCGCCTAATCCCTGTTTTACCATACTCACAATGGTTGAATCTTCCCGAACGTGATAAGCAATATTCATCGCTAAATGGGTTTGCTTGAAAAAGTTTAAAACCAGAGAAGAACAACAAGTAGTTGAAGAGATAATTAACGGATAGGAAGCTAAATTTTCCCAAGTTAACTGTTGACTTTTAATTAAATAATTCGGAGGAATCAAAGCAATATAATCATCTCTGAGAATTTCCCAGGTTTCATAATCAGAACTCGCCGGAAGGTAAGTAAACCCTATATCCGCCTGACCTGTTCTCACCGCCTGTTCCATTTCGGGAGTATCATCATATTCAGTAATACTAATTTGAACGTTTGGAAATTGGGTTCTAAATTGAGCAATCACCGTGGGTAAAATATTAGTCGCAACGCTTCTAAACGACACCACTCGCACAATACCGCCTTGTAATCCTTTTTCTCGGTTTGCTTCTTGAACCATTCCATCTAAAAGATCGTGAATTTGGCGTGCTTGGGCAACAATTCGTTCTCCTAACGGTGTTAAAACAGCACCATAACGTCCCCGTTTGAGTAAAATGACTCCTAATTCTTCTTCTAAAGTGGCGATCGCATGACTAACGGTAGATTGAGATAAATTCAGATTAAGTGCTGCTTCACTAAAATTTCCATAATCTGCAATTGCAACTAAAGCACGCAGTTGAGACAGTTTTAAATTTTGGGAATTCATAGGAAGTAAGAAGTAAGAATTAAGAATTAGGCAATAGGTACTCTTGCAATAGGGAAGAAGCACTGGTGACTGGTGACTGATGACTGGTGACTGATGACTGGTGACTGGTGACTGTAATGTATCGATTTTATCGATAGTTGCTATCGATGTCATCCTTTGATTGTATTTTGGCATCAAGATACAGTAATTTTAACAGCCAAAAAACAAATTAAAGATTTAGAACTGGGAGAAAAAAATACGATGAATAATACCAACACTTATTCTATCTCAAGCTTAGGTAAAATCGACTCCAATACAGCTAAAAAAAACTTTTCTATTTTTCAAGAGATTCAATTCAAATTCCAAAATTTTCTCACTACAATTTGCGCTCCGATTGTTGCTGGAAAAGAACCGAAACTCTGGTTGAGTTTTGATGGGCAAGGGAATTGTTATTGGAATGCTTATGATCCTCAATCTAATCGATATGCCAGGAACTTATCGGAAGCAGAAATGCGAGTTTGGTTAGAAGAACGATATTAATTGATGCGGATGTCTAAAATCTTCTTTCCTCCAGAACTGATCCGCCTTTCCCTTCACGCTTTTACCGTTTTTGCCTTCATCTTTTGCGGATGGGGGTTTTTTATGGGTTAAATTGTAGAATAACAGCCACCACCAAGGGCAAGATTTTTCAAATCAATCCCACGGGTGAATCAAAAATGGTATTCTGAGTACAATCAATAGATTCAAATCAGGCCAGTCCAGATTTGCAAGAGGCATTGACCTCCGCAGAGGGAATGAAGCCAAACGAAGATCAGAAATGGGATTCCATATCTTTACTGCAAGGCAGATCATCTGTAAATATATACAGATTAAGCCTTGTAGGGATGATCCCCTTCTGGTAAAATCAGGGACAAAAGTTAGTATTAAATACCTAGCTTGCCTGAGCGCAAGGCCTTCTGTCAGTTGGGAGTTCTCTGGCTACCCTTTGCTTGCATTTGCTCCTTCTCTAGGGTGGGCAGCAAATGACTGTTCTGGCGTAGGTCAAAATTTTAATGCTCAAAATTCATTGCTTGAGTTTGTAAACAGTTTGTTTTCGGTTAGAGGGAACCTATGGTAAATACTCCGGATCGTGTGGTTTTAATTGGTGTTGCTGGAGATTCTGGTTGCGGAAAATCAACTTTTTTACGTCGTATAACAGACATCTTTGGAAAAGATTTTGTTACTGTCATTTGTTTAGATGACTATCACAGTTTAGATCGTAAGCAACGTAAAGAAACCGGAATTACGGCTCTTGATCCGAGAGCTAATAATTTTGATTTAATGTACGAGCAAATTAAAGCTCTTAAAAGTGGTAACTCAATTAATAAACCAATTTATAACCACGAAACAGGCGAAATTGATCCTCCCGAACGGGTCGATCCCAATCATATTGTCGTGATTGAAGGTCTGCATCCTTTATATGATGAACGGGTGCGGGCGCTGCTTGATTTTAGTGTTTATCTCGATATCAGTGATGAAGTTAAAATCGCGTGGAAAATTCAACGCGATATGGCAGAACGGGGTCATCGTTATGAAGATGTTCTCGCATCCATTAACGCTCGTCGTCCTGATTTTGAAGCCTATATTGATCCGCAAAAACAATATGCGGATGTGGTTATTCAAATTCTGCCGACCAACCTCATCCCCGACCACAAAGAACACAAAATCTTACGCGTTCGTTTAATTCAACGGGATGGTATTGAAGGGTTTGAACCTGCATACTTATTCGATGAAGGATCAACCATTAACTGGATTCCTTGCGGACGCAAACTCACCTGTTCTTATCCGGGTCTGAAAATGTTCTACGGGCCGGATAATTACTATGGCAATGAAGTTTCCGTTTTAGAAGTCGATGGTCAATTCGATAACCTCGATGAAATGATCTACGTTGAAGGACATTTAAGCAACCTGTCTACCAAATACTATGGGGAAATGACCCATCTGTTACGGGAACACCAGGAATATCCGGGTTCTAACAACGGTAGCGGACTGTTCCAAGTGTTAGTCGGTTTAAAAATGCGTTCTACCTACGAACGTTTAATCGGTAAAAACGAAAAAGTTGCCGCCACCGTCTAATTTGTAATTATTACCTTTTCATTCAAATTATCTAACGCGAGATCCTGTTATCCCGCGTTATTTTTATTGGGTAAATTGTCTTAATTCTTTTAGGCGTCCCTTCTTAACCTCTCTGATTATAAGGTAGCTTTGCTAACAGCATTGCCAAGGCACAAGTATTCGTAATTCCCGCAAATAGTAATCCGCCCCCGACAAATCCACTTAAAATTAAAAACCAAGGGGAAACAAACGCCCCTAATAGTGTTCCTGTTACAATTAAAGAACCCGCTACAATCTGCACCTGTCGCATAATACTAATGGGTGCATTTTTATTAATAATTGTTGGAAGTTTTGCCTGTTTCCAAGCATTTAAACCTCCTTCTAAATGCGTCACTTCAGAATAACCTGCCATTAACAGTTTTTGTGCAGCTTGTGCAGAACGATTTCCCGTTTGACAATGTAAAATTAAACGTTTTCCCGTATTCGGAATTTTTTCAGGATCAAAATTAGATAAAGACACTAAAACAGAACCCGCTATTTTTTCCCCAGCGTGTTCCGAAGGTTCCCGCACATCCACTAAGGTTACTTGGTCTTCGTCTAACAGCGCTTTTAGAGTTACTGCATCAATGGCTTGTAGTCGGTCGGATAAATTAGTCGTTGATGGTGTTGTCATCGTTAATATTTCCTCCAATGGCTTAAAACCCCT
>JBMDYE010000119.1:0-2459 GCA_048595135.1 Planktothrix sp.
AACAATTGGAAACTGCTATATATGCAGTGCTGTCTTTCCGACATAGCGAGTATGAGGACACTGGAAAAAAGCGAATCTCAACGGTATTCTCAACTACTTTCTCAGCTAGGTATTACAGCAGATCAGGTGATACCCTACATTAATAAGTACGCTGATACAGGAGAATTTTTAAGGGCGGATACATTAATGCTGATGTCGAAAGATGGAGGTAGAAAACCGGAATACCACATCGTCTGTATTGATTTATCTGCTTTCACGGTAGAAAGTTATAAAAATAGTGAATTTAATCACTCCGATGATGGCGAGTCAATGAATGAACAAGAACCATTTGACTTGTGGAACTTATCGAGTGCTGCATCAATCCTTCAGTTCCTGAAAACAGAATTACGTTATTTAAACTCTAAGAGTGTTTATCACCAATTAAAAATTGATACCCACAACCTTGCTAATCAAAACTTGATTATTGGTCAAGATATAAAAGATTACTTGATGGCTTTTTCTTATTACGATAAAGACTTTGTTAAGTTGGTACAGGCGGCTTCGTATGCTGCCAGCTTCCTCAACTTTTTGGAATCAGAAAACAGAATACCCCAAGGTGCAATTGTCCAAGTGACGGCGATTGGTTATACCACGCGAGGAATTAGCACTATCAATGTTGATCGCGAGGATTCAGTGATTCTTAACCGTTGCGCCCAAGCTTATAAGTCGATGAAGAAACAGCAAAAGTCTGGGAAAGAAGATTCTATCAACACTTATGAACAAACCCTTTCTAAGATGTTAGAGTTGATTAAGACAAGGGCAATAGAAAGTTTAGAGCGATCGCCTTCTCCAAAAAAACAATATCAGACTGAAGAATCAGAAGTTGAAATTACTTCTAACAACAATTCAAACCGAAAAAAAGCAAAAGAATTTATTGAGTCTTTATGTAATGTTAATTTTACTTCGGACAAGACAATTAATTTTTGTGAAACCCTCAGTAGTTTTAACAATCCTTCGGACTTTCTCGATCACTCTATTACCTCAAAATTTCATCTAACTGAACCCATTAAATTAAATAACGCCCATGCCCAAATTATTCATGAACAACTATCTGGTAACTATCCTTATCTCTTTTTAACAGGAAATCCAGGGATTGGGAAAACAACGGCAGTGGTGAATTTTCTCCGCCAGAAGGCTGATGAAGGTTTCTTATTTTTTTATGTTAGTCCTCGCCTGTCTGTGAACGAAGATACAATTAATAAATTTAGAATCAGGGAGCATTCAAATTGTTTCTTTGCTGATGACTTATATTGCATTTACACGAGCCATTCGATTATTGTTGGCAATAAAGACAAGCCAACAGTCAGATATTATTCTAACTGCGATCATAAAGAGTTTGAGCGTTCAGGTATCAGTTTTATTCCGGCTGAAAAACGCGAAAATTACTCGCAAAAATGGAGGAATAAAATCAGTCGTTTGTCTGGAAATTTACTCGGATATGATAAACAATCGGGAACAGGAGTAATTAGAAGTTTATGCGATGCAGGTCACGCTTTAATTAAAGAAGGAGTAAACAAAATTGTGATCACCTGCTCCACTCAATCTCTCCGTAAATTGAATAAAGGAGGTGACTCCTTAAATAACTTTGAGAGGCTATTTCGTTCCGTCACAAATAATGGTCAACCGATTCCAGAAGAAATGAAAAATTTATCTTCACGTTTAAAAAACGTCATTATTATGATTGATGAAGTAACAGGTGACAGTACAGGAGTTGAGTGGTTTCACTCTATGAAGAAATGGCTTTTAACAAAACTGGAATTGTTTGAACCATCACATGGTTTTAACACTAAACTAATTATCGCTGATGCTTCCCTTACAGGAATTAATGTTGTTAAACCCCATCTGGGTACAAGAAAAGCAGAACCCGCTAAGATTTACTGTTCTTCTGTTGAGCAAACGGGAGATCCCCTAGAAATTAGCTTTCAATCGTTTACAGATGAATCTACGCGACGAGGAATTCTTGATTCTGTCATCATTAACGTAAACTCTTATCCAGCGGCACTCCTTGAACTCACTTACCAAGTTTTCTTTGAAGTTAGCAAAATTAACGATGATGGTTCAATTAAAAATCAATTGGGTAAAACTGTAAGAGACGAGTCTTTAGTAACCAAAATAATTCACTATGTAAAAAATCCAGATTTAGGACAACTACTGGTTTACATCCAAGATAAACAACGTTTAAGAAAAATTATTTCATGGGTCAAAAAGAGACTTTCTTCCTTCGATAAAAATACTACTTATCTGGAAATACATTCGCAAGTGGCTGATATAGATAAAGAAACGCTACTCAAATGGAAAGATCAAGTGAGGGTGGTATTTATGACATCATCAGCGGCTCGCGGGATCTCTTTTCCTCTTGCAAAGCACATCATTGTCGAGTTACCTCGATTTGAAATAGAAAATAATTTGATGGAGATCAT
>JBMDYE010000120.1:0-14543 GCA_048595135.1 Planktothrix sp.
ATGGGGACGAAAAATCATTTCAATCGCCTCCAGATACGCTTGGGGAATTGCAACTAAAATCTCCCCGAAAACCCGCAGCCAATCTGTTAATGCGGTGGGTGTTTTTTTAAGTCCGGGTATTAAAAACGCGATCGCCACCCCAATGATAATATTCGTAACCGTGAAATTCGCCGTTAACAGAAACCAAATGGTTAATCGTAATATTAGATTCAGATATCCAATCATGCCCACACCATCCAAAACAACAGGATTAACATCACACTCATTACCCCCATCAAATGATCAATTTGTTCAAGCATACGGGGGAGTTTGAGGGAGATTTTTTGAATAACAAACCAATAAACCAACCATCCCAGGAAAATCGTTGCTAACGGCTTGATAATATTGGCAACGGTATAAGCGTCGTAATACGCCACATTTGCTACAACCAAACCTGCCAATAATAAGATCATCCCCGGCCAAAAACCAGGTCTGACTTTACCTTCTCCTCCACGCGGTAGAAAGATAAATTTTGCGAAGGAAATTGCTGTTCCCAATGCGGCAATATTCATGCCGATCACTTGCCAAGGTAACAGATTTTTCATCGTTAATACCTTTGCCCCAAACCCTGACAACAGGGGAAAACCGGAGATGGAGAAACTGGCGATCGCCAACGCTATCCATAGGGGAGTATTGATCGGGGTGTGATGCAGTTCTTTAAAACTCCGACTCGGTAAAACCCCAGAAATTAGAAATAAAGCGGATTTAACTAAGCCATGGGTGAGGGCGTAAAATCCCCCGACTTCCGGCGCCGCCAACACAAAGCCTAACTGGGAAATGGTGTGAAACGCCAGCATCCGCTTTGTATCCTTTTCAAACATTGCATAGAACACCCCCAGCAACGCAGTTCCCACCCCAAAGATACGGATAATGGGGTCAAGTTCACTCACTGTTAGGGCGATCCGCACCATCGGGAACACTCCCGCTTTCACCACCACCCCCGACATTAAAGCCGAGACAGGACTTTCTGATTCCGAGTGGGTTAAGGGCAACCACAAACCCGATACAAAAATACCTCCTTTAACCAACAGCCCCAGTAAAATTAAAGCCACGGCTTCCGGTGGAACTCCCTGCATCCCTGAAAACGCAAAGGAATGATGGGTTTGATACACTAACACCGCCCCAATCAAATAAAACAGCATGGCGACGTTGCTAACAAACAAATAGCGCAACCCCACCCAAATCGACCGATCTGATCGCGGATAAGCAATGAGGAGAAAGGAGGCAATACTAATCACCTCTAACGCCACATATAAACTGATCAAATCTGCACAAGCAAAAGCCGCGTTAATACTGCCATGTAAAATAATCGCTTGGGTATAGAAAAACGTGCTTTTGTTCGTGTTCCAACAGTACAAAATAACGGCAGCAGTGACTAACCCGTTAGTTAAGATAAAATAGCCACTCAGTTGATCGATAACTAAGGTAACACCAAAGTTATCGAGTAACTGCATTGTCAAGGGAGACGAGTTAACACAATGGTACAACCCATAAGCGATGGAAATAAAAGCAACAAATAACGTAAAAAATCGATCTAGTTTTGGAACCAGATAAATCGTAAACCCAACTAAAAAGGGGAGTGCAATCCAAACAATAGTAGGGGTAATCATGGGGTGTTATTTTTCTCGATCTCGTTCGTTTCCAACGTGGGATTATCCCGTGCCAGTTTCATCGCCCCAACTAACATTAACGCTTGAATCGAAAGACCGATTACAATAGCAGTTAAAATCACGGCTTGGGGAACTGGATCGGCATAAGTGGTATTTTGAACATCTGTAAGAATTGGGGTTAACAAACCGCCCCGTGATGCAATTAGCACATAATAGGCGATTACACCCGTACTCATGATGTCCATTGAGATGATCTTCATCAGCAGGTTTTTCTTAAAAATAATTCCAAAAAACCCGCACAAAATTGTTGCAAAGACGAAGGCTTCTAACACGACAATGGGCGGTTGACTAAGGGTGATTTTTAGTTAAATTTGAAAGACAGAACCGCTGACTCGTTTGAATCAGCAATAGTAATTGGCAAGTTTCCTAACTGTAATGGGTCGCACTATAGCAACTTTCGATTGAATGAAATACATCATCGTTAGCAATTCAATCATTGCCTAGAATTGTAGATTTCATCAACTCGCCAACGGCTATAGGCTGGAACGATTTGCTAATTGATGTGTGCATAGTTGGGTACTAGCATTTTCACTAAAGTTAATGCCATATCTTTGTTGGCTCTATAAAAGCGAGTTAACTTAGCTATAACTCTATATCAACATCAGGATGGTTGTCAATACCATTGGCCATACCAACTCAACTTTTTCTTGTATTCTTACTTAAAATAGAGATTTAAAACTCAATTTCTCAAAAAACCGAGTTTTTGGCTTATACCTCATCCCTGAGCGCACATCGCTATATGTTAGTAGGAACCAGGGACAATGGCTAAGTCAGTTTTCGGATCGAATAAATGAATTTTTTCAGGCGTTATGGCTAACCAAATTTTTTCGCCCTGTTGAAGTTGGGTTTCTGAGGGAATTCTTACTTGTAATGAAGAATTAACGTTATTTTCTCCTAATAAATGAACCCATAATAACGTTTCATGTCCTAACGCTTCCATCCGATCCACAATCACAGGTAAATTTTTAGTCGCTGGACAACTAACAATTAAATGTTCGGGACGAATTCCTAACAGTAAATTTTGGTCATTGTAGGGGATTAAAAATTTTTGCCAGATCTCCGGTAAAGTCAGGCGAAATTGCGGATGAGTAATTAATAATGGGGCGGTGAATTGAACGGGGATAAAATTCATGGGGGGAGAGCCGATAAACTCCGCAACAAAGCGATTTACAGGACGATTATAGAGTTCTAAAGGAGGAGCAACTTGTTGCAGTTGTCCTTGGTTCATAACAGCGATGCGAGACCCCATTGTCATCGCTTCAACTTGATCATGAGTCACATAGATTGTAGTGGTGCCTAATTTCCGTTGCAGTTCCACAATTTGGGCGCGCGTTTCGGTTCTAAGTTTGGCATCTAAATTCGATAACGGTTCATCCATTAAAAAAACTTGCGGGTTACGCGCCATAGCCCGTCCTAACGCAACCCGTTGTTTTTGTCCCCCGGATAATTGTTTCGGAAGCCGATCTAATAATCCGTCAATTTGTAATAGTTTGGCAACGGTTAAAACCCGGTCTTGAACGGCTTTTTCTCGGTCAGAAACATAACGAAAATTAGGAGGAAGCGATCGCGTCATTCCCACAACCGCATCTTCTACCCACAACGGAACCGGAACTTCATGTTCTTTAATTTTAATTTTTAAATAAGATTTTTGATTTTTTAAATGATAATATTGAGCTTCTCGCTGCATTCGTCGCAGTCCAAAGGCTAAATTATCATAAACGTTTAAATGGGGATAAAGGGCATAATTTTGAAAGACCATGGCAATATCTCTGGCTTTTGGCGGTAAATCATTCACCAATGTATTGCCGATCCAAATATTTCCTCCTGTTAAGGTTTCTAAACCTGAAATTACCCGTAATAAGGTACTTTTTCCACAACCGGATGGCCCCACTAACACCATAAATTCGCCATCATCAATTTTCAAATTAATTCGCCGTAATACCCCTTGATGGGATGGAGAAACACTTGCTTCTGGGGGTTCTGAGGAAGGAAGTTGACGACGAACTGAAAAGCTTTTATAAACGTTTTCTAAAATAACTTCAGCCATAAGGATTAAAAAATAAAAAATTTCTAGGGTTAGAAACCCGGTTTCTTCGAGAAACCGGGTTTTTGGTCTACTGAACTAACACAATTTTCTCGCTTGATTTTAGTTTAAACAAGCGATCGCCTTCACTATCTTTAGTTGATAACTTCACTTGATCAATCGGAACATGAACCACCCGATTTTCACTGGTAAATAAATCAACGGTTTCACGGGGTTTTGCCACTGCAATTCCCACTAACATATCATTAGCCGATTTAAACTGCACCAATTGTGTCCCAATACCTCCTCGGTTGGTACTGCGTAACAAATCCATGGCAATGCGTTTAATATAACCTTGTTCTGTGACTAACAATAAACTGCCTTTCGGAGAAAGCGTCACACAACCGACTAACTGTTCTTTTTGTCGTAACCGAGTCGCTTGGGAACCTTGGGCTGTTTTACCCATCGGGGGGAGTTGTTCATCATTAATATCGAGGCGTAATAATCGTCCGGCGGATGTGGCTAAAACGACTTTTTCTCCAGGGCTAGCGAGATTGGCATAACACAGTTGATCCTCATCTTTTAATTTAACAATGGTACTGCCTCGGTTCGTTAATTCCGACAATTCTGTTAAGGGTAAACGTTTAATTTTTCCTTGTTGAGTTAAGGTAATTAAATCGGTTTTTTCAGGAAAAGCAGACAGCAAAAATTGAGCAATCATTAACTCTTGGGGACTCCCCGACGCATCTTTATAAGCTGAGGGAGATAATAAAGTAATTAAGGGTTTGCCTTTAGAACGAGCAGAACCCGCAGGAATATCCGCAACACTTAACGGATACGCTTTTCCAGTTCGCATAATCACCACTAAATTTTGGCTGGTGCGAGTGGAATAGGTGGTGGTAACAAAATCTTCGATTTCTTCAATATTAATTGAAGTAGATGTTCCATTATTCCCCCGTTTTTCTGTCGTTTTACCCGAAACCCGGCGAATATAACCTTTATGCGTAACTTCCACAACCGTTTCTTCATCAACGGGAGCAGGTTTTAATAAATCTAAAGGCGGAACAGAAATTTCTTGAGATTTATCTTTATTTTTAGCGGACGCTTTGTCTGTTTCTCCAGCAGGTGAAGTGATTTTATGATGGGGTGTAATAATCCGAGTCCGCCGTTCATCCCCATATTTTCGCTTCAGGGTTCGCAATTCTTTTTTCAAGGATTTTAACAATTCAGGACGTTCATTTAATAAGCGTCTTAACTGTTGAATTTGGACAGTTAATTGTTCAAATTCTTCTTGAAGTTTTTGCCGTTCTAACCCGGTTAAGCGCCGCATCGGCATCGCTAAAAGGGCATCGGATTGAGCATCGCTAAAGCCTAAACGGGTTTCAAAAGTCACTTTAGCGGTGGAACCATCGGGGGCGTTTCTGAGAATTTCAATAATTTCATCTAAATTTTCTAATGCGAGTAATAGCCCTTCAACCAGGTGACACCGCCGTTCAGCACCTTCTAATTCATGACGATATTGACGAACTAAGGTTTGTTCACGGAATTTGAGGAATTCTTGAAGGATTTGTTTGAGGCTTAATTGTTTCGGTTGTCCATTGACTAACGCCAGAAAAATTGCCCCAAATTTCGACATTAATTCGGTTTGTTGATACAGTTGATGGAGAATTCCTTCCGGTGAAGCTTCGCGTTTCAGTTCAATGACAACTCGAATTCCTTCGCGATCGCTTTCATCTCGAATATCAGAAATTCCCTCGATTTTTCCTGTATTCACCAAACCCGCCACTTTTTCAATCCAACTGGCTTTATTGACTTGAAAGGGTAATTCTGTAATCACGATCGCGGTTTTACTGCGGCGGCGCTGACTAGCTGGAATTTCCTCAAATTTTGCCACCCCCCGCATCACAATACTCCCTTTCCCTTGGGTGTAAGCTTCGGTAATCCCTTCAGTGCTGACAATTTCCCCGCCGGTGGGAAAATCGGGCCCTGGAATTAAGGAAATTAACTGTTGATCGGATAAATCGGGTTGATCAATTAAAGCAATTAATCCATCCACAATTTCTCCTAAATTATGGGGAGGAACATTAGTTGCCATTCCCACTGCAATTCCCGAAGACCCATTGAGGAGAAGAAAGGGAAGTTGAGCCGGTAAAACCGTCGGTTCCTGTTGGGAATTATCAAAATTACTAATAAAATTAACCGTTGCTTCTCCCACTTGGGACAGTAACCCTTCATGACCAATGGAAGCCAGACGGGTTTCGGTGTATCGCATGGCGGCGGGAGGATCATTATCCACGGAGCCAAAATTGCCATGACCGGCTAAGAGGGGATAACGGCTGGAGAATTCCTGTACCAAACGGACAAGGGCATCATAAACCGACTGGTCGCCGTGGGGGTGATACTTCCCTAGCACATCCCCGACGACCCGCGCGCATTTTCGGTAAGGGCGATCGGGGGTTAAACCTAATTCGTGCATCGCGTACAGGATGCGACGGTGAACGGGTTTTAAGCCATCTCGCACATCGGGCAAAGCGCGTCCAACGATCACACTCATGGCGTATTCGAGGTACGACTGTTGCATCTCTGTATGGAGCGATGTGGCGATCACTTGACCGGAGAAGAGGTTTAACTGTTTAGCCATGAGTTTCGTTGAGTAAGCGTGCGATAAAGTTGTGACCGGAAATTCGGTGATTTTTTCCCAGTGTAAGCCGGAAATGCCCTTGAACAAACGGGGAGGAGAGAATCAGGACTGATTCCACCCGCCATTGGAGACAAATGAATTCAACTTATACTTTTTGAGGATAACGAATTCAGATGCAATTGAGGAAGTTTAATTCAACAAGGGATAGCAACCGCCATGACGGTTAAGACAGATCCGATGGCTGTAATTGTTGATGATTAAGCATTCTCCTCCAGCATAGCTGCCTCCAGCATAGCTGCCTCCAGCATAGCTGCCTTCTACTGGAGGGGTGTAAATTATCCTGAACTTTAACGGGGAAAACCCTGAATAATCATCGATTGTTAGGAGATTTTGGACGAGTTTATTGATAAAATTCAGCATTTTTTCGCTGTTTTGCGACAGAGAAGCCTTTTAAATTAAGATTGAAGAAAACCTTTGTTCTGTCAACAACCCTGTTGAGAGAGGAATGAAAGTGCGATCGCTCTAGGATTTTCTGGTTTCTGTCCAAAATCTCATGGCAGATTTGGGATGGATTGATTCAAACAACTTGCCACCCAAGTGACCTGAAAATTAACCCAATTCCAGGTTTCAGTGTTGTTGCTTCACCCAGATCACCCACCTTTTCCCGCTTGACTTTTCACTCCCCTCTAAAATAGGCGTGGTATGATGGCAACTCGGTATTGGAGAGTGTGTCCCCCAGGAGACTCAAATGAAGACCGTTCTGATTGTAGAAGATGATGCCGTTAATGCTCGTGTTTTTTCAAAAATCTTGACGAAACGGGGCGGGTTCGAGGCTAAACACACGGAAAATGTCGAAGAAGTGATCCAACTGGCTAAGAGTGGGGAAGCAGATCTCATCTTAATGGATGTTTCTCTGGCTCGCAGTGTTTATCAAGGCAAATCCGTTGATGGAATTAAAATTACTCAACTACTTAAAGCTGATCCACAAACCGCAAAACTTCCGATCATTCTAGTGACGGCTCATGCGATGACAGGCGATCGGGAAGATTTCATGGCTCAAAGTGGAGCCGATGATTACATCTCCAAACCGATTATTGATCATCAAGAGTTCGTTGATAGAATTAATAAACTCTTATCACGCCAATAGGAATGGGAAGCCCGGACTGAAACCGATTTGTTCCCATCCCCTAAACTGTTGCTACCGATCATCGTCCTCCTCGCTCCCCAGAAAGCAGGAGGAATCTGTAGCCGATGCACCCGCTCACCTTGAAGTGGTGAATTTAGGGAGAAGTTTCGGGTTGAGCATCTTTAACTTGAGCCAGGGTGTCTTGAATTTGGGGAGTGGCTAACAATTTCTGGGTATCTTTGATCAGGCGATCGCCCCAAAGATTTTCTTTGAGAAAATCTACATCCGCATAACGGTTATCGAGGCGAAGTGCTTGGTCTCCCATTGAAAGTCCTTCTTCCGTTTGACCTTTGGTATACAGCGCAACGGCTAGGGCTAACATCGGTTCTGCGGCTTTCGGATCAATGGTCAACGCTTGCTGCCACTTTTGAATGGCATTGTTAATTTCTCCCTGTTCATACATGACTAACCCAACATTGTTAATGGCGGGCCAGAGGGCTTTTTCTTGAGTAAAGGCTTTTTCATATTGCAGGATGGCTTGATCCAATTTCCCCAGCATAAAATAGGCGTTTCCTAAGTCGAATAATGCTCCCGCCACATTGGGTTCAGCTTTTAAACCCGCTTCAATAAATTGAACTGCTTTTTGATAATCTTGTTTTTTGAAGTACGCTTCACCTAAAACAAACTGAATGGTTGCTTCTTGGGGTGCTAAGTTTGCCGCTTTTTGTAAAACTTCAATTCCTTGATCGATTTTTTCAATTTGTAAATATAACGTTCCCAGCAGCGCCCAGGCTTGATAATTTTCCGGCGCCAGTTGGGTGGCGAGTTCAGCCCTGGGAATTGCCAGTTGATATTGTTGAAAGCGGGTTAACTGAGCCGCTTCTTCGAGCAACCCTAACCCGGTTTGTTCAAGTTGTTCGGAGTCGAGTTGCGGCGTGTAGGGAACTAAAGCTTGTCCCCTGACAGGTTCGGCTAGATTCCATACACTGAGGGCAATTAAGCAAACAGACAGCAGAGAACTTCGATTTGGCACAGTTCAGCCTTCAAGCAATGCAAGCGTTTTCCCTTACCCTTATACCACAAAGAGAAGAATTAAGAATCGCGTAGCGTCCTGAGCGGAGCGAAGGATCTGAATTAAGAATTAAGAATTTAAGAGGGAACAGCTTAATTGGGGACAAGAAGACTATTTTTCCTTCCTTCTGCCTTCTGCCTTCTGCCTCCTTCCTTCTGCCTTCTGCCTCCTGCCTCCTGCCTCCTTAAATTAAGGGTAATAAAATCTCAAATTCGGTTCCGATGTGGGGTTGTGTTCGTAACTTTAATTCTCCGCCATGTTTTGCGGTAATAATATGATAACTGACGGATAAACTGGTTTCTTTTTCACTGCGTTTTTTAATGGAAAAAGAATCTAAAATTTTCTGTTGCTGTTCGGGGGAGAGTCCGCGACTGTTATCGGCAATACAAATAGAAACCCAACGGACTTGAGACACTCTTGGGTTAGAGTCATTGGCTTCAGGACATAACATTTGGGTTGTAATTGTAATTTGCGGTTGCTGAACTGCTCCTAAATTTTCAGAACTTCTAAATTCATCCACCCAATCTTGTTGCGCCGCTTGATTCAATAACCCATCAATAGCATGGGTTAAAATATTCATAAACACTTGATTTAATTGCCCTTGATAACAAGTAACCGGAGGCAAGTGACCATAGTTTTTAACAATTTGAATTTCAGTGGTTAATTGGCTTTTTAGTAATAATAAGATACTATCTAAACAACTATGTAAATCCGCAGGTCGAGGATAAACTTCATCAATATGACAGAAATTTTGTAAACTGGTTGCTAATTTGCTTAAGCGTTCTGTCCCACTTTTAATACTGGTTAAAACTCGCGGAAAATCTTCTCGAATAAAGTCTAATTCGAGTTCTTCTTGCAAATCTGATAACAATTGAGGCGGTTGGGGATAATATTTTTCATAACAGCTTAAAAGCTCTAGTAAATTTTGGCTATATTCGCTAAGATAAGTTAAATTTCCCCAAATAAACCCCACCGGATCTAAAATTTCATGGGCAACCCCATCCACTAACCGTCCCAAACTCGCCATTTTTTCACTTTGAATCATTTGAGTTTGAGTCTTTTCATAACGAACTTGAGTTTCAATTCCCCGAATTTGCCAATAGGAAATATTCAAATCATGAATATCTAATAATCGATAGGGAACGAACCCAGGATAATCCGATGGATTTTGCCAATTTCCTCGCACAACAATCGGTTCTGCAAACAGTTCGGGCGATCGCTTAAACGCTTGTTGGGCTGCGGTTAAAATCGGGGTATTGGCAGGTAAAATTAATAAATTAATCCGAGTATAACTATAGAGAACTTGGAGCGGTTGATGTAAAAATAATTCTAACCCATGAGGACGTAGAAAAAATTCCAGTAACCGACGTCGGGACACCATTCCCAAAAATTCAGGCGTTGAGTCTGGTTCTAGTTCAACTAAAATTACCCCTGGAACTAAAGGATATTTATCCAATAAAGGCGTAATCTCCCGTCCTGAACAGTTGGACAGTGCTTGGAAATCATACAACGGTAAATCTTGCAGGGTGGAGTCTAAACTTAAATCTAAGGTTTGACTTTCCCACAAGTACGGTACAGATACTCGATGCTCGCTTGTTCCCACAAAGTTTCTGACAAGTCACCTACAAGCCTAGACTAGCATTTTGAACAGTCACCAGTCATCAATCTGTAGGGGCGAGAAAACCTCGCCCCCCATTGTTACCGAGAACTCGGCGGTAACGATAACTGCGGTTGGGGTTTCGGTTGACCATTAGAGGAATAATGACCGTTACTTTCTACCGAGGGATAACGTCCATTTTTCCCATTCGTATCAGACCCATCAGAAAGTAACAATTCTCGAATTAATCTCGCCGCCGCCCGTTGGGCTAATTCTCCCGCCACTTGTTGACTGAGGCGGCGCACTTCCGGTTTCGTAATTAACGCCGGAACCCGTTGTACTAATAACATCGGATCAAATCCTTTGGTTTCCTGTAAAATTCCGATGATCCGTTTAATATGGTCTAAATTATTTTGATCCCCGGAAGCAACCGAATTAGAAATTGGCGTTTCAACTTTTATCCCCATCCATTCTGCGACTTTTAATTGAGCCGTTGTTAAGACATTCCGAGACGCTAAATCTAAACCTTTTACCAATTCATTCGCTAACCGTTCGCGAATAAATTCGCCCCGTTCTGAAAACAGAAAATCTAAGGTTTGATCCAAAACATCATTAATATCATATTCATCACTATTTCGAGCATTTTTGAGTAAATTCTCCAAGCGATTCCAGCGGAATGACCCTTCCTTAAACAATAAATCTTTTAAGGAGGTTCTTAGTTCAGGAGCGGGATCAGTTAATAATCGTTTTGCCACATAGGGATAAGCTTTACTTAAGACTTTAAAATTCGGATCAACGTTAATGGCAATCCCTTCTAACGTTACCAAAGACCGAATAATTAAGGCATAATACGCCGGAACTCGGAAGGGATATTCATACATTAATTCCGACAGTTGATCAGTAATGCTTTTAAAGTTTAATTCCGCAACACTCGCCCCTAGCGCATCACTAAAGACTTTCTCCAAAGCCGGAATAATCGGGCTTAAGTCGGTATCGGGGGTTAAAAATTCTAACTTAACGTAATCTTTCGCCAACCCGTCAAAATCTCGGTTGACTAAATGTACCACTGCTTCTAATAACCCATACCGTTGATAGGGTTTAACTTCGCTCATCATCCCAAAATCAAGATAAACGAGTTTCCCGTCAGGACTGGCTAATAAATTACCGGGGTGCGGGTCGGCGTGGAAAAATCCATGTTCTAATAATTGTCTTAACGAACATTGCACCCCCACTTCAATTAAATAACGAGCATCAATACCTTGGGCGGTTACGGCTTCCAAATTGGTTAATTTGGTTCCGGTGATCCACTCCATTGTTAAGACGCGGCGCCCCGTATATTCCCAATAAATTCGAGGCACATAGATATCTTTTAAATTGCCGTAGAGTTGTTGAAATAGCTCGGCATTCCGCCCTTCATGGGTGTAGTCCATTTCTTCATAAATGCGACTGCCAAATTCATCCATGATGGCGACTAAATCGCTACGCAGTCGCTTAATATTATTCTTCGTCCAAATCGCTAAGGTTCGCAGAATATAAATATCGAGGGCAATACTTTCGGATAACCCGGGACGTTGGACTTTAACGGCAACCGTTTCACCGGTTTTTAATTTGCCTTTATAAACTTGACCGAGGGAGGCAGCCGCTAAGGGGTCGGGGCTTAATTCAGCATAAATGTTTTCGGGGCGATCGCCTAATTCTTCTTCAATAAATTGATAGGCAACTTCATTCGGGAAGGGGGGCAATTGGTCTTGGAGTTTGGTTAATTCTTGCAGATAAATCTGGGGAACTAAATCGGGTCGAGTTGATAAGGCTTGTCCAACTTTAATAAATGCAGGGCCGAGTTGGGTTAATAATTCTCGCAGTTGAATCGCCCGTTTCTGATTGGTTTTCGGATTTTTCCCTCGTTGGCCATCGAACCATAATCCGAAGGCTAAGGAACCAAATTTCCAGATAATTGTCAATAAGCGTCCCCACACTTGTAAGAAACGGGAACGGTAATAAGCTGCAATTGCAATCGGGTCATAACGCAACGCAGGTTGAACAGATTCTCGCTCTGATGTCACGCCGCCAATTTCAGCCAAGGGATCAAGATTCGCCTCAAAGGACTCAGAGATCACATCAATGGTTTGAGAGGAATTGGGGTCAATCGGTTGGAGTTGGGTTACGGTCATGGTGGCTGAATCTGAATCAAGCTGGGGCATTGCAGGTGATACCGTCTTGATTTCCATAGAGTTTTAGACTTGTGTGGGAATAGATGTTAACTATTGTAACAACATTCTTATCCAGTCCTTTACATCTACAGACAGACCTGACTTTATTCTTGATCGCTGTCTGTCCCTTGCAGACGATTGCAAATGTTCAGCAAATACAGACGGGTACTGACCGGAAGACGAGGCAGTGGTGCTTCCAAGTTGGGCCAATTGGGTAAGTCAAAACACGGGCAGTTAGATGGCGGCATCCCCATCGTCCGCATCGGCACAGGCATGGAGCATCGAGAACATTGGTCAAGTTCCCACTCGGAGGAGAGTAGTTCATCGATAGTTTGTTCCATGCCTTGTAAGTAGCAGTCCCCTGACTCCGGCGACAGGATCTCATTCCAACAGTCTTCAAACTCCCGACTGTAGCGATCGCCTTGAATCACGGGTTGGGGAAGGCGGGATTCGTCGCCATTGCGAAGCAACACTTTCTTGCCTAACTGAAACCAGTAGGCAAGATATTGTTTAACTTGAGTTTGAGAAGCCATAGGTTTATGTTCACTTTTTACAACTAAATTTAGAGTTCGCTGATCAGAAATTTAACGGGATTGAGTCTGACGGCTCTGATTGATTTCTTTAATAATATTTTATCGAGTTATTCTGCTTTTCTCCTCTTCTTAAATCTAGAGTAATCCTTAAGTTTTATCTCCACAAGGAAGTATCTTTTACAATTCTTTTGGGGTTATCCCTACCTTGATAATAAGGATGAGATAGCTTCTTCAAGCCATCCAAATGTTTATGGTTTTAGCGGTTAATCCATTTTAGATCAAAAGATGAATTTCCGAGTTTATCAATTCAATAAACTCAAATATTAAGTTATGTAAATCTATATCAAGATAGATTTTTTATTATTAATAATTAAAACTTTAGGTTGAAAGAGGAAGCTCACACTCTACCGGAGGTAAGCGTGCAATACGTCACGTTGAGTTGTGGCAGAAATCCGAAAATATAGTAGAGTTTGCTTATTATAAACTAAAGCCCCAAATTCTTAAAAGTTGTTAATAGAATGTGCCGTTGGGACAATTCCCCTCTACACTCAAATTGAGATGACTCTAAAAGCAACACTAAGTTACTATGTCCACGACTAATCTACAATCTTCAAATCCCGCCGCTGCGGGTGATTTAGTTCGCCATCAAATTGTAATTATTGGCGGGGGTGCAGGGGGAATCACCGTTGCGGCTCAACTGATGCGAAAAGACCCCAGTTTAGATGTTGCGATTATAGAGCCATCAGACAAACATTATTATCAACCCGCCTGGACGTTAGTGGGGGGTGGCGCTTATAAAATGGAAGCCACCATCAAAGATGAAAAAGAAGTGATTCCCCCTGGTGTAACCTGGATTAAAGCCGCAGCAGACCGCTTTGAACCGGAGAATAATCTAGTGATTACCCAAGAGGGTAAACGCATTCAGTATCAATACTTAATTGTTTGTCCGGGAATTCAAATTGATTGGCATTTAATTGAGGGGTTACAAGAGGCTCTGGGTAAAGGAGGAGTCACGAGTAACTATTCCCGTGATTATGCCACTTATACTTGGGAATGTCTCAAGAATTTTAAAGGCGGAACTGCAATTTTTACCTTTCCAGCGACTCCGATTAAATGTGGCGGTGCGCCTCAAAAAATTATGTATTTAGCGGATGATACTTTCCGCAACCATAATATTCGGGAAAAAACCCGTGTGATTTATTGTACAGCGACCCCAACCATGTTCCCGGTTCCCGCCTATTGTGAAGCGTTAAATAAAGTGGTTGAACGTCGGGGAATTGAGGCAAAATTTAAGCATAATCTCAAAGCGATTAAACCGGAAACCAAAGAAGCCATTTTTACCGTTACAACGGATAACGGCGTTGAAGAAACGAGGATTCAATATGATTTTATTCACGTAACACCCCCGATGAGTCCCCCTGATTTTATTAAAAATAGTCCCTTAGCCGTACAACCGGGGGGATGGGTGGATGTGAATAAAACAACCCTTCAGCACAATATTTATCCGAATGTCTTTAGTTTAGGAGATGCTTCCTCCCTGCCTATTTCTAAAACAGCCGCCGCTATTCGCGGACAAGCGCCTGTTTTAGTAGAAAATCTGTATGCGTTAATTCAATCGCAAAAACTGACGGG
>JBMDYE010000121.1:0-12268 GCA_048595135.1 Planktothrix sp.
CCGTTAGTCTTTATCGGTTTTATACTCAATCTCCGGTTAAGGAATATCAAGAAATTCAGTTTAACCAGTATCGCCTTCAAAAGCAAGGAAAACGCTTTACTTTAAGTAACCATGCAGGTCAAGTTCTCATGCAATTTCAGATGAATTCTTTAGGAATCCAAATTCAATCGAGCACTGTTGACCTTAACTCGCAAACCGATCAAGATTTGAAACGGTTTATTCAACAGCAACGCCGAGGAGAAGAACCCACAGGTGCTTTTTCTGGGGTAGGAACTCAAGAGGCAGTGACAGAAATTGAATCCTATATTCGAGCTAAAAAAATAGCTTTTCAACTGCTGAAATATGCCCATTCTCAAGGTCAAGATGTTACCCTAGACGGTCAGTTTTCTTATCAATGGGTTGCTCAATTGAATGGTGAGGTACAAATTCGGGCTAAAGATGGTCGAGATTTAATTTTATCTCAATCAGGACATCAAATGTTTTGCAAAATGAGTGAAAAAGATTTTAATTACTTTGAGAAAGCTTTAGAACAGTTACGTTCACACCCAGCATCATTAGCCACAAAATCTCAGCAGTCCAAAAATCAGAATCATTTAGAGTTGTAATTTTTTTTAATACAAGGAGGAAAAATGGTTAAACTTTTACTGATAGAATCTCCAGGGAAACTCAAAAAACTAAGTCAAATTTTAGGTTCAGGTTGGATTGTTAAAGCAAGTTTGGGGCATATTCGGGAGTTAGCCGATGATGGAGAGGATTCTTTAGGATTTGAGTTTGATAGTGAGTGCATTCATTGTCGCTATCAATTGAGAAGTTCTCGCGCTCAAGCTATTGTTAAGGAACTCCGGCAAGCTGTTAAACAAGCCACAGAGGTGTATATCGCCACTGATCCGGATCGAGAAGGGGAAACCATTGGCTGGCATTTGCAACAGGAATTGCGCTTAAAGCAGCCTTACCGAGTGACTTATACAGAGATTACGCCGGATGCGGTTAGGGCGGCGATCGCCCGTCCGAAAACCCTAGATCTCAATTTAATTGCCGCAGGTCGTGCTAGAGATTGTCTGGATAAGTTAGTAGGTTATAAAGGCAGCAAACATCTGGTTTGGAAACTAAATAATGGCGCTAAATCAATGGGGCGAGTACAAAGTTCAACCTTGCATTTAATTTGTCAGCGAGAGCAAGAAATTCGGGCTTTTGTGCCTCAAGATTATTGGTCACTTTGGGTTGTTTATTCAGAAGGATTTAAAGCTTTTTATCGTAGTAGATTGAACCCCACAACGGCAGAAAAGGCGGATACACCAGATGATGCCAAAACTGAACCGGAACCCCATGTAGAATCAGAGCGAGTGACTTCTGCTCAGGAGTTCGAGCGATTAGTGGCGATCGCTAAAACCTATACCCACAAAAGCGTTCAAGTTGAGCAAAAAACAACTCATCAATCTCCACCTCCTGCTTTTACAACCTCCAGCCTTCAACAGTCTGCCGGAGCAAAGCTGCGATTTGCCCCAGAATTCACAATGAAAGTGGCTCAATCGTTGTATGAAAAGGGTTACATCACCTATATGCGGACGGATTCTATTGCCTTATCAGAGCAGTTTTGCGCTATGGTGCGGCAATATTTAGAGCAGCACGATCCTGATAATGTACCCCATCAAATAGCTCGGCATCGTTCTCAGAAGAACTCCCAAGAGGCTCATGAAGCAATTCGTCCTACCCAGGTTCAGCAATTAGCTGAATCTCTCTCAAACCAACTCAGCGCTGAGGAGGTACGGTTGTATGAATTAATTTGGAATCGAGCAGTTGCGTCTCAATGTTGTCCGGCTCAACTGGCTAAAACTTGCATCGTTACTCAGTCGGGTTCTGCATTTTGGGAAGCTCGGGGTCAAGTCTTAGTTTTCCCAGGTTATACCGTTTACTGGAACAATATCAGTTCAGATCATCAACTACCTGCGATTAAATCAGGGCAGAATTTGACGTTACAAGAAGCAGGCGCAGAGCAAAAACAAACTCAGCCCCCACCTCGTTATAGCGAACCTAAGCTGGTGCAATGGATGGAGAAAAAAGGGATTGGCCGACCCAGTACCTATTCTCCTACCATTAAAACGTTGAAGGAACGTGAATATGTGCAACTCTTCAAAAGTAAATTACAGCCCACTCCATTAGGTTTAGAATTGGATGCTTTTTTAGAGAAAGTTTTACCGGATTTAATTACTGCTGAATTTACGGCAAAGATGGAGCAGGATTTAGATTCAATAGCCACTGGAAAACTGAATTGGGAGCGTTATTTAATCGATTGGAATCGGGAGTATTTTGCTCCTGCTTTAGAACAAGCGATCGCTAAACTTTCCCAATTTCAGTCTAGCTCACCTGCTCGTTCTATTCCTAAACTCAAAACTCACGAAGTTACTAAGATTAAATGTCCTCAGTGTAGCCAGTTCATGGTCAAAGTTCCCTCGCAATCACCAAAAGTAAAAGCTGGGCATTTTTTGAGTTGTGATTCTTATCAAAATGGCTGTGGTGTCGTAATGTTTAAAAATGAAAAAACGGGTTCCTATCAGTTACCCTATTCCCAACGTTAATCTGCATCTGGCTTGAAAATTTAGAGGTATTTTATGATGAGAAAAAGAAGTAATTCCAATAAAAATATTGGGACTGGGAAAGAAGATAACTCCTTTTTAAGTGATGACAATAATAGCAAACAAGATGATAACAGTTTCACCGAATCGAATTCTGATTTGTCTGATTCAGTTAATACAGATAGTTTAAACTGGGAGAATACAGAAATGATTTCTAACCCTTCTTTGACAAAAATAGAGTCTGATATTCCTTTAATCAATCTACATTTTATAAGTAGTCATCGCAGTAAGGATGGGAAAAGTTTCTTTGCGAAAACGGTAGCTCATTACTGTGAAAGTCAAGGAAAACCAATTATTTTAGTCGATTGCGATCGGACAAACCCTGATGTCTCTAATGTTTATAAACAAGCCGAACGGGTGTTTTTTTCAGAAAATCGGGAAACAGAAAACGAGCCTGATGCTATTTTGGAATGGGCTATGGAGAGAAATTTACCTGTCCTAATTAATTTACCAGGTTCAGTACATGAACTGGTGACAGCTTGGATAGACCGAACACTTGTACCGATCATTGTAGAAAATGCTTCCTTAAGAGATGATGCTCGTCCTGAAGTTAATATCCAAATTTATAACTGGTATTTATGCAATGGAGAACAGCCGAGTTTAAATCTTTTTTTAGAAAGTTTAAACTATTTTGGCGGATGCGTACAACATATTTTAGTCCGAAACTATGGATTAAGTAATAATTGGAAGTTGCTGGAAGATTGTAAGGATTTACAAAGATTTAGTGATTCAAATACAACTCAGCTACAAGAATCGTCATCCTCTAATTGTGATGATGTTCAAATCAAAGATAGACACGGTTTACCCATTAAAAAAGTTCTACAAATTGACTTACCTTCTTTGTCTACTCAAGAGCGAAATCGCTTAAATCGAGAGGAGTTAACGTTTGCTCAGACTCTTGTGAAGCCATCTTCAAATGGTTTAACGCCAGAGGGTTATAAAGCTTGGCCAATTTGGTCACGGCAACGTATTGTCGATTTTCTCAAAAAAGCATCAGTTGCATTGGATAGTACACAATTATGGATATAAATCAATCTCAAACAACAGCTTCGGAGTTACAACAAACTCTTTTGGATCGGTTGCTAGCAGATAAGGATGAAGCCTTTAAACGCAAAGTATTGGATTATGTTCAACTCACGGAGTTAAGCCCTGATGATCCGGCAATTATTATGGCGATTTTAACGGGCAACTTGGCTTTTCTATTGGAGGATGCTCCAGCTTCCTTTGACCATCTGTTTCAACAGTGGGCCGCAGACATTCAACGGGCTTTGCATTTGGCGGAGAAGCTAGTGGTCGAACGCCAGAAATCAGCAATTGCCGATGCTGCTAAGGAATTAGTTCGTTCTACGGAATCAACTCCGCCCCACCGTTTGTTTGCGTCTTTAGTTCCGGCTTCTGGTGTATTACTCGGTGCTATTGGTATTGGTTTTTTTCTAGGGTTAACTGTTCCGGCTTTTTTACAAGGTGGCAATACCAGCAAAACGTTAACGCAGCAAGAGGCTGAAATTTTACGTTGGGCGCAGTCTTCTGAAGGTAAATTTGCTCGTAATTTAATGGAGTGGAATCGAGATTACCTGAAACAAAAAGCTTGTGAACGAGATGCTCAAGAATTGAATGCTCATTTGAAGTGGGGGTCGCGCACTGCTGTGAGTGGTTACTGTTTTCTTTGGGTGACTCCACCAGAAAAAAGAAAATTTCTTGATTAGCCAAAATTAATTAGGAATTGTTTTAACTTCTAAGGTTAAAATGCCTTCTGCCTTGTTAATTTCCAGTCGTATCCAATCTAGCCATTGAGCGCCGATTAACAGATCAGGTAGCGCCTCTCCAACATGAACCGGAACCATAAATTCCTGTCCATCTACTTCAATCAAACCTTGATAAATATCAAAGTATCCTATTCCTTGAGCCGTTCTCATTTCCACTTTAGAACAGATTTTGAACCACCCTAAAGCTTCAATATCTTGAAGGTGGACTGCTAAATAGCCCGTTGTAAATCCTGTGTCTAATAACACTTCTACAGGAATCATTTCGCCATGATTTGTAATTAATTCAACCTCAAAGATTAATTCACCATCTTCCCCAAATTTACCTTGAATCATATCTGTCCACAGATTCCTGTCTCGTTAATCCTAAAAGTCATTAATTTCCCCTGGGGACAGTAAATTTTAATACGGTGCATAAGATTTTGAAAATTGGGGTCGAGCAGATAGTATCCTCCCTCAGATGCGATCGCAATGAACCAATTGTAGTGAGTCGAAATCAATCGAGAACGAAGTTTTTCAAAGACGGGATAACAGGATTGGTGAAGTTCTTCACCTTCTTGTCTCCAGTTGTTAATCTCTTCTGGGGTTAAAGGGGTGGTATCAAAAATCCGACCCCGGCGAACTTGACGTTTAATGACTAACTGAGTCATAAGAGTTAAAAGTTATATGTACCAACAAGTGTATTATATCTCCACTCCGCACTCCGCATTTCTTTTTGCATCTATCTTTTTATATAAAATTTATAAATAGCACCCAATTTATATAGAAAGTAATAAAAGCGATGTTACTGCTGGAAGATGATAACGGAAAGATTTAATGACAGTTTAAAGGAAAGAATATTTTATTAATTTACCTGTAATGGATCAGCCTATTGCCCTCAAAAATTAAGCGACCTTTGAAGGTCGCCATCACCCTTAGAAATCATCGGGAGCATTGGGGTCAAAACCCGCATATTCTGACCAGTCTGGTTCAATCTCTCCCTCTTCCTCTTGAGCATTCCATCCCCCACTGAGGTAGTCATAATACTCATCGGGATCAAGATCTAAAGGAAGTTCATCTAAAGGGGTTCCATTTCGTAAAGCTTCTGCTTGTCTAACAATTTGGTCAGAGGAATAGCCTTGCATCACTAAACTCTCTATGTAATCTTCAGAAAGTTTTTGATCTAATGCTAACTCTCTTTCAAAAGGTTGTGAAAAATCAGATCTCATAAGTTAGGTTCCTACAATGACACTAAAATTTCGACACTTTGATACTAGATTAAACGAATGGATTAAAAATTCATCTGACCCAAGTGGGATTTTAATCGAAGAACTGGATAATACTTTACTTGAAGCCTTTTTTCCTAATACAGAAAATGACTTTTCCTTCGGTCATCTTGATGAAAATAGTGCGGCTCAGGATTTATATAATCATCCTGAAGGTGATGTTTTATTATTATCAAGCGGAGGTCGATTAGTTTATGGGCCACAAGAATATTTAAGCAGAATTGAAGCTCTATGTCCTGATCGCAAAGACCGAGGAGCTTATGGAAGTATTTTTATTGGTGCTTGCCAAAATGCTATCCTGCGTCCGCTCAACATTCTAATTATAAATGATGAAACTGGAGAAAATGGCAATATTCTTGATAATGATGCGGCATGGCGTTTAGTTGGAGACTGTCATGGCAAGATTTCTTCGCAATTAGCAATAGAACTGAGTGGGTCTGTGTCCCACGTTCTTCAGCATCGGCTGGGATGTTTAGGGGGAGAACTTGATGGTCGTTTTGGTAAAGGAACCCTCGCGCCTAAATATCTTGATGATTTACCACGTTCTAATCAAGACAAGACTCGCATTGATCTGATTTTACCTACCTCATCTTTTAAAGGGGGCGACAAAAAGAATAATCCTATCCAACCTGGACTGTACACAAATCAGAGGGTTTGGCTTGGTGAAAAAGACCGCTCCCAACAAGGAACTGTTGCAATTTCTCAAACGCTTGATTGTGCGCCTTTTGGCATTAAAGATTTTTTGCGTCAAATTGAGCAGCAGGCACTAGAATTAGCGGAGATTCAAAAAGATCCGAGGCAAGTTGCGCTGCATTACTGTAATGCCTATGAGCAATTTCAAAAAAATCGCCAACAAAGTCTTGATGATAATTCTGAAGAATCTGAAACGACTGAGTTGGAAATAGTTGAACCTCAAGATCCCCTCATGTATCGATTGATTAAAGCTGACGTGGAAGGTCACTGCCAACTGTTGTCTTCTCAAAAAGTTGTTGATGAGTTAGAACGATTTATGCAAAACCAATGGCGAGATTTGGCTGTGGGGAAAAGTCTAAAATTTAATCGCGCCATGATTATTCCAAGTAAAGATTTAATCAATGGTGAAATTTGTGATTTGCGATTTCCTGAAGGAGAAGAAATTTTAAATTTTCGCTCACCTTATTTGAATTCTAATGGAATGTGCATTTCCCAAAATAAATATGTTGCGGATGCTTTTGATCCCGATGGTCAGCCTTTGGTTGGGGTTGTTGTTGTCAATGATGAAACGAGAGAACGCATTGCTCAACGGATTGAAGCTTTACGAAATGCGGGAATTACAACTGATGAAGTGATACCTGCTGAAACTGAATCCGAACGGCAAGGACGAGACTTTGATGGAGATACAATTGGTACAGAAATTGCTAAACACTATCCCAATTTTACAGAGGAAGTCAGACGTCGGAATCTTCCAGAAAATGCTTATGCTCCAATTACAAAAGAAGCTAAAGCCTCTTTTCCTTCCGATAAGCCGTTTGAAGAAATTGCTGTTTTTATGGCAGATGGTATTTCTGTAGGTATTATTAATAACCATGCTACTGCTCTTGAAGCGTTAGAATCGGAAATTGACTTGTTTCGAGAGTATGGTACAGTTTCTCAGAAGCAAGATTATGTGAAAACAGTGGGTCAGCACTACCTTCAGTTAATGGCTCAAGAGAATCATCCAAAATCTCCTATCCCCATTAAACCTCAATATCGAGATTTTATTATTCAGTTTGCTAACATTGCTAATCGAAATGCGTTAAGTCCTGAGTTGGTTGATCAAGCTTTATTACTGAATCGCCAGATGTATCATGAGATGATTTCAGAAGCAGGTTATCAAAACCAAATTGCTGTTGATATTTTCAAAAGTAATCGCGCTCCTGATTTGGACGTTGTTAAAGAAAATTCAAGGTTGCTTCATCGTCCTGTGGATTATATTAAAGACAAAAAACAACAGAGTGTATTTCGGGAGTCAGGAATTTCAACTAATGGTTTTAGTCCTAAAGAGTTAATTATTCAATTGGTTAATGAAATTTACGAAGCCAACCCTTTAGAGTCTCGTCCCACCGTTCAATTTCGAGAACTCTTTCCTCCTATTTATACAGAAGAGCAACTCAAGCAAGCTGAGGCTATTAAGGTGAGATTTGATGAATTGTTTAATACAGCTTCGATTCAAAATAAACGATTAAAAACGGAGAAAGGCCCAATTCTTCGAGTCCAAACTCAAAAAGGAACAGAAATTGAAGTTAGCAACTTAACTCAATATAAGCATCCTGCTTTGTTTGGAGCTAATGGAGAACTTAAACAATCAAATGGGACGTTCCCTCAATTCAATATTAAGATTGTTGAGAATCAAAAAGGGCTGCATCAGAAAACACATCGTTGGAAGGTTTTAGCTCAAGTAGGGAGTCAGCTAACTTCAGATGATAGTTCAGAGTTTTTACCTTTGGGAACTTTGAGTGAGCATTCTCGCCAAACTCTTACATCCCTTTTGAATGAAGAATCTTTGGCTCGGATCAAGTCAGGTGAAGGTGTAATTACTAAAAATGTTTCTGTTGAGGTAGCATCCCCTTTATCTCAAAGACAAGTCAAGTTGATGTTTCGTAAAGCTTACGACTTTTTGAGTGAGTTTAACAAAACGATTCCTCAAGAGCAAAAACGAGCAATGGCAGCCGCGTGCTGGCACTTGGGTACTAATCGAGGAATTGAGGATAAAGGAGGTGATGGGGTTGATCCGTGCGCTCGCCCTGAGTATAAAATTTCCAACTTCTCGTTTGCAGCTTTTCCTGAGCAAGTGATTGAACAGCTTGAACAGTTACAATTTACCAATCTAACGGTGACAGGAATTAATGTGGCGGAATCTAATCAGCATTATGGGCGAGTCTGGGATTTGAGTCAAAAGTTTCCTGTAGAAATCCTGTTGCGTCAAGACTTACCTTCAGATCATCCCCGATACAATCGTCCTTTGGTTTTTATTGAGGGTCAAGAATTTGCTCCCCTTGAGTCTCGCAGTGCTCATTTACCCATTGGAACTCAAGCCCTCGCTTCGGTTGAAGCTAACCCTAGCCATACTCTTTCTGTTCAGCTTAATAATCCGAGAATTAATCAACCCATTCAAATTGGTAAAGTTCAACAACATAGCTTTGCTAACCAAACCTTTAGGGATGAATGCACTTCATTGACACTTTCGTTTGTTAAACCTGCCCCTATTCCCGTGATTAAATTAGGTCATCAAATTTTGGGGGAATTGGATCGAGCTTCTGTTAAGATTCTTGAGGCGGCAGGACGTTTAGTGGATGGTAAGACCCTTGAAGTTAGTCTTCAGCGTCAAGGGAAAGGTTATGGTTCCTACTTAATTGCGACAACGGCTTTGGGTAATTGTTTTCGGATTAATAAGCTTTCTAAATCCTTTTGGGAACGTTCATTTAATCATCAATTGGTTAATGTAACGGTAGGTTTTAAAGAGCGATCGCCTGAACCTGTTTTGATTAAGGATGGGAAAGTTTTGGGTGTATTGACTCAAAAAGAAAGTAAACAGGCCCTTTCAGAAGCGGGGTTATTCATTGAAGGTCAAAAATTCCCTAATGCTGTTGTTAATAGTCACTCGACGACAGCAACTATTATTATTGACCCTGATACGGTTGTCTATCCTCAAACTTGGACGAAGCTAGATCCCCAGGCTCATCAATGTAACAGTGATTCTCCCTTATTACAAGATTCTCGAAGATTTCGCACCAAGCTTACCCAATTGCCCCCTCTTTTATTCCTCAAGGAAGACTATGAATGGACAACAGCAAATGGACAAGTGGAAGAACAGCCAGCTTTGGGGTTATCAGTAGATGCTCGATTGAGTCTTGCAACAAAAGAATGGCTTTCTGCACAAGGAGTACAATGGCAAGAAGCGTTTGATCCCGATTGGGTTGAGTTAGAACGGGAGCGAGGTTATGAAGTTGTGTTTATGAAACCTGATTTAGTCTCTGATAGTGTTTTAGAGTCGCTTATTGAGCGATGTGGTGAACTGCTTCAAGCTTCTGGGCAACCTAACACTTACCTTGAACGGCTTGAGTCTGAGCCTAAGTTACCTTCATTTGTTGTATCTAAGTTAGAAGGAGCGATGGTGAAGGAGGTTCGTAACTCAGTTCCCCCTACAACTTCTGTCGTTCCTTTACCGCCTTCCTATAAGGCTGAACTTGAATTCCAACAAGCTCAAAGTCTACAAGCTCAACGAACTGAAGCGATCGCAGAAATTGTTCATAGTTTTCTATATTTGGAAGGAAAACCCACTCCCACAGGAGCGATCGCGATCGGCAAGTCTAACACAGCCGTTTGGGATACGGCTCGTTCAGAACTACTTCTCTACAGTCGAGGAGAAACTGATTCTTCTGTTCCTAAAATGCGGGCTAAGTATGAAGGGGGACAATATACGCCTTTGCCCATTGCTGATACCCTTGAAAAATTGCGACACTATGGTCTTCAACCTCAAGAAGTTGAACATTTCCAAACCCAAGTTCAGCCTTTAATGGAGGCTAGATTGCGGCAGCTTCAGGGGGCTCATCGTTCTACACAATCATTAGGTATTGATAGATGAGACGCTGTAGCCACTATCCGGTTAACATTTTTTGTGCTCAGAAAATCGCAATAACCATTTAATCCTTATTTGGGATCAACATTAAAATCAATTCCACAGAATCAACCAATTTGTAAATTAAATAATCTTTTAAGATGAGGAGAGCGTAGAATCACTATAAGGTATGAGCAGATCCTCAATTGTTCTAACCTGACCAATTTATTGTATGAGTAAAAGATGAGTGTAATTATTTCTTTATTCAATCAATCAGGTGGTGTAGCCAAAACAACGTTAACGATGAACTTAGGCTATCATCTCGCTCAAAAAGATTATCGAGTTTTGTTGGTCGATTTAGATCCTCAAGGGAGCTTAACTGCATTTATGGGATTAGAACCCGCCGATTTAGATCAAACGGTTTATGAAGCCATCATGGCAGGTGAGTCTCTTCCCTTACACCAGGCTTTGCATCGTATGGATTTGCTCCCATCTAATATTAATTTAAGTGGGGCTGAACTGGAGTTAGTGGTGGCAGATATGCGGGATACTCGGTTAAAAGTGGCCTTGGAGCCTGTGCAAGCAGACTATGATTTTATTTTAATTGATTGTCCGCCCAGCTTGGGAATTCTCAGTTACATTGCTTTAGTGGCATCCACTCATGTTTTAATTCCGATTCAAACCGAATATAAAGCTCTCAAAGGAACTGAACTACTTCTCGGTACTATCGGGCGAGTTCGCAAAAGAGCTAACCCCCATTTAAAAATTGCGGGTTTTGTCCCAACCCTTTATGATAGTCGCACTCTCCAAGCTGCTTCAAGTTTACAGTCGATTAGTGATTCATTGGCTTCTGTGGGAAGAATTTATTCTCCTGTTCCTAGATCGGTGGCTTTTGCCGATGCGTCTCAACAACATTTACCTCTGGCCTGTTTGAACAGTAAACATCCATCTCTTAAAGTATTTGATGAAATTGCTTTTGGCTTAGAATCTTTGTTAGATTCACCGATTTCGACTCCATCTCGCTCTCGGAAAAAATAACCTTTGAGATTATGAATAAACGTCCAACTGAACCTTATAAAATTCGAGGAGTCGAGGCTCTATTTGGCTCGGAGTCTGAATCAACAACTTCTGACTCCCAAACGCTTGCCTTAGAGCAAATTGTCCTGCCTAGTTATCATCAGCCCCGTCGCCATTTTGATCTAATTTCTTTGGAACAACTGGCTACTTCGATTCAACAGCATGGAATTTGGGAACCTTTGCTAGTTCGCCAGCACCCCTCAAATCCTTCCCTTTATGAATTGGTAGCGGGGGAACGCCGTTATCGTGCGGCTCAACAAGTTCAGTTGAGTGAAGTTCCGGTCAGAATTTTAACCCTTACGGATGAAGAAGCATTGTTGGTTTCTTTAGAAGAAAATCTTTATCGGGAAGATCTTAATCCCTTTGAGGAAACATTGGGCATCTTGGATTGGCTTGCTGTTCGAGTGGGTGTTTCCGTTGAAGAGGTAAAGTCTACGCTGTATCAGATGAATAATGTAGCTAAAGGGGCAGTTAACCAAAACGTTTTGGTTAGTGAATTGAGTGAAGCGATTCAAACGGGATTTGAAGAATTAAATTTGATCAGTTGGCAGTCTTTTGTCAGTAGTCGATTGCCCTTATTGAAACTTCCCTCTGAGATTCTTGAAGCTTTACACAATGGAGAACTTGCCTATACAAAAGCTACTGCGATCGCTCGGATTAAAGATGAAAAACTACGGAGCGAAATACTCCAGTTAGCCATTGAGCAAAAACTAAGTTTAAACCAAATTAAAGAAAAAATTGCTCAACTGACAAAGCCGACTCAATCTAGCATTGCTAATTCTCCTAAAGGGCGTTTACAAGATGTAGTTCGGAAGGTATCTCGTTCTGAAGTTTGGAAAGACCCGAAGAAATGGAAAAAAGTAGAAGCTTTACTGGTGAAGTTAGAAGCCCTAGTTGAATCCGAATCGATGAACAGTTTAGAAGAAAGCCAACCCGATGAAACCCAAGGTAGCC
>JBMDYE010000122.1:0-6497 GCA_048595135.1 Planktothrix sp.
AGCGTTACCCGCAGGAACTGTAGAAGAATTACTCAAACCGGAGAATAAAGAGAGATTAGTTCAGATTTTGACCTATCACGTTGTTCCTGGAAAAGTTATGTCTAGTGACCTGAAATCAGGAGAAGTCACAACCGTTGAAGGTAGTGCTGTCACCGTTGAAGTCGGTTCATCGGTGATGGTTAATGATGCAAAGGTAATTAAAGCCGATGTTCCCGCGAAAAATGGGGTAATTCATGTGATTGATAAGGTGATTATCCCTCAATAATACAGTGTCTCTACCTCCAATGGATTCTAAGTCAAGGGTTCAACCCTTGGCTTTTTTTTACTTGACAATTTCATCCATTCAGTTAATATATAGCAGTTACAGAGTCCCGATTAGGACATGATCAAAAGCTGAAATGCTTATTTTAAAAGCTTGTACCTCCTGCTTTCTACCATAACAATCATTCAAGCCACCTTTAGTTGAGGATTGGACGATGAAATTTTTAATAAAAGCGAAAACTTTAACGGGAATTGCTGGATTGACAGGTTTATTGGCTTTTACAATCGGTTTAAATCTACCTGCTTCCGCCAATTCTGATCTGATCAAAACTTCTACTTCTGAAACGTTAATTAACTCTCAAACCCACTCTAATTTAGCCCAACTATCCATCCCCAGAGAAGTCATTCAAACTGTTGGTGGGGATTTATCAACAATTATTTTAGCCGATGAACGTTTTGGAACCTTAGCAAAAGTTCTGCAAATTACAGGTTTATTAGATGAACTAAAAAAAGGTAATTTTACAATTTTTGCGCCGACAGATGAAGCCTTTGCTAACTTAGGTGAAGAGGTTTTAACCAATTTATTAAAAGCCGAAAATTTAGATCAATTAACGCAACTGTTAAAATATCATGTAATTCAAGGGACAGTAACCTCATCTCAATTAAAATCAGGACAAGTGGCAACGGTTGAGGGAGATGCCGTTACGGTTAATGTTAGTCCGAATCAAGTGATGATCGGAGATGCTAAAGTCATTGAACCAGATATTTCTGCCAGTAATGGAACCATTCATGTGATTGATAAAGTTTTAGTCTTACCTGAGTAATTGAGTTAGCCTGATTCAACCCACAATCTAAACCACTGGTTTCCTTGAAAACAATACGACTCCAAATCGTGTTAAAATAAGGAGCCTGTTTTTTATGTTAATAATTATTCGATCTATATTGCTATGAAATTAAGTTTGTGCATGGTTGTTAAAAATGAAGAATTCTATTTACCTCAATGCTTAAAGAGCGTCAAAGATGTGGTGGATGAAATCATTATTTTAGATACGGGTTCAACGGATAAAACCCCGCAAATCGCCCAACAGTTTGGTGCTAATGTTTATCCCTTTAATTGGTGTAATGATTTTGCGAAAGCCCGGAATGCGGCGTTAAGTTATGCCAAGGGAGATTGGATTTTAGTCTTAGATGCGGATGAAGTTTTAACGCCTGAAGTTGTCCCAGCCATTCGGGACGCGATTAAAGATGATCATCTAATTTTATTAAATTTAATTCGTCAGGAAATTGGTGCGAGTCAGTCGCCTTATTCTTTAGTTTCAAGATTATTTAGAAATCATCCGCAATTGTCTTTTATTCATCCTTACCATGCAACAGTGGATGATAGCGTTAATCAATTAATTCAACAAAAACCCGATTGGAAAATTGCCACTTTACCCCAGATTGCAATTTTACATGAAGGGTATCAAGCCGCAGCGATCGCCCAACGCAATAAATGGCAAATGGCTAAAACTGTGATGGAAAGTTATTTCCAACAAAATCCAACGGATGCTTATTCAGCTAGTAAATTAGGAGCATTATATATAGAACTGGGCGAAATTCAACGGGGAATGAATCTCTTAAAACAAGGGTTACTTTATGTCAACGCTTCTGAACCGGCTGTGTTGTATGAATTACATTATCATTTAGGAATTGGCTATCGGAAACAACAAAATCTGAGTGCAGCCAAACATCATTATCAAGTTGCCCTTCAACAAAATATTTTACCGCCGTTGAAAATAGGCGCTTATAATAATTTAGGCAATCTATTCAAAGAAGAAGGAGATTTAGAAAACGCTAAAAAAGCGTATCAAACCGTGATTGACATTGATCCAGAATCAGCATTGGGTCATTATAATTTGGGGATGACCCTGAGAGCGATGCGCCTTTATCCCGATGCGATCACAGCTTATCAAAAAGCGATTCAACTGAATCCGAACTCGGCGGAAACCCATCAAAACTTAGGGGTTGTGTTATTACAAATTGGTCAACTCACGGACAGTTTAGAGGCGTTTAAAACGGCGATCGCTTTGCATGAACCCCACAATCCGATCGAAGCTCAACGGTTACGTCATGAACTTGGGAGTATGGGTTTTCAGGTGTGAGGGATCGACAACAATAGCACAGATTCAGTCAGGAATGAGACAACTGTATTGGAACCCGTGATTAATTTTTAATAAATTCCAAAATAGTTTTCCAAACTTTTACAGAATCCGCTATCATGCAGCAAAAGTTATGTCATTTTTTTCTTAAATCACTAGGAGTTATCTAATATGAGCGATGGACGGGTTCCCGTTGGGATTATCGGGGCTTCCGGTTATGGTGGTGTGCAACTGGTACGGTTATTACAAGATCACCCCAAGGCAAAAATTGCTTATTTGGGTGGGGACAGCAGTGCGGGAAAACCTTTTTGTAGTCTTTATCCCCATTTAAGTGATTGTGTTGATTTAGTCATTGAACCCATTGATCTAGATAAAATTGCGGATCGATGTGAGATCGTTTTTCTATCTTTACCCAATGGTTTAGCCTATGATATGGCGCCGCAACTTATCGAAAAAGGTTGCAAAGTGTTAGATTTATCAGCAGATTATCGATTTTTTAATTTAGACACTTATAAAAAATGGTATGGGGGAGAACGCCACGATCAAGCCATCGCCGCAACGGCTGTTTATGGTTTACCAGAATTGTATCGCGATCGCATTGCTCAAGCGCAATTAATCGGCTGTCCGGGTTGTTATGTGACGGCGAGTTTATTAGCACTTTCTCCATTGTTAAAACAAGGCTTAGTTGATCCTAATACTGCTATTATTGATGCAAAATCGGGAACTTCCGGTGGCGGAAGGCAAGCAAAAATCCCAATGTTATTGGCGGAAGCCGATAGTTCTTTATGTGCTTATAGTGTGGGGGGACATCATCGCCATACCCCCGAAATTGAACAAATTTGTAGTGATTTAGCGGGTCATGATATAACAGTTCAATTCACACCACACTTAATCCCAATGGTGCGGGGAATTTTAGCAACGGTTTATGCAACCTTACGTGATCCAGGGTTAGTTCGAGAAGATATTATTACGATTTATAAGGCATTTTATCGCAATTCACCCTTGGTCAAAATTTTACCGGGTGGCAGCTATCCCCAAACCAAATGGGCTTGCGGTACAAACCTTTGTTATATGGGAATTGAAGTCGATCAACGGACGGGACGAGTGATCGTTATGTCAGCTATTGATAACTTAATTAAAGGTCAAGCTGGACAAGGGGTTCAGTGCATGAACATTATGATGGGTTGGGATGAAGCACTCGGTTTACCGCAGTTGTGTTTCTATCCTTAATTAGGATCAGAATTTACAGGATTTTCAGGATTTTTAAGCGGTTTCAGATGATCCTGTTAATCCTGTTAATCCTGTTTAAATCTTGTTCTGGGGTCGGAATTGTTTTTCAACCATACTAATCACCGTATCACGAGGTAATAATCGAGGTAAATTAACAATAATTTGGTTATTAATTCCCCCTGTAACGATGGTTGAACAATCTTTTTGTAAGGCGAGTAACGTTTCTTTTGCCACTTCCTCTGCGGTGGCATAGTTTTGTCCCGCCCCGCCAAAGGTATTGGGAAATTCTGCTTCTTCAAAAAAGTTAGATTCAGTAGGGCCAGGACATAACGCTAAAATTCTCACCCCTGAATCTTTATTTTCCGCCCATAACGCTTCCGTAAAATGAAGAATAAAAGCTTTTGTTGCCGAATAAACCGAACAATAGGGTAAGGCTTGATAAGCAGAAATTGAAGATACATTAATAATGGCACCGGATCGGCGTTTCTTCATTTCTGTTAAGAATAAATGGGTTAATTCAACTAAAGCCAGCACGTTGAGTTGAATCATCTGTACTTGTTTTTCTAACTTTCGTTCTGCAAAGGCTCCATAATCACCGAACCCTGCATTATTTATTAATAAATCAACCGTTAATCCTTGTTGAAAAACGTGATCAAACACTACTTTTGTCGCGCCTGGTTGTGTTAAATCTTGAATAATGACATGAGCTTTAATATTGTGTTTGGCTTGTAATTCTTCAGCTAATTTTTCTAGTTTTTCTTGAGAACGAGCGACTAAAATCACATCGGTTTTACGTTCAGCAAGCTCTTTCGCAAACGCGGCACCAATTCCAGCAGAAGCGCCTGTAATTAACGCGGTTTTCATTAAATTTAAACCCAAAGATTAGTTCTTCATTCAAAATTGTAGCTGATTTTTCCTCTGTAAAAGTTAGGTATTTTAGCGGGATCTCTGCACTTGCTGATAAGCTTGAATCATTTGTTGGGCGATCGCATCCCAACTATAATATTGTAAGGCGTAATTTTGAGCATTTAATCCTCTCCGTTGACGTTCTTGGGGATTTTGCAGTGCGATTTCAATTAAATTAGCCATTTCATCAATATTATTATTTCCTACCCATCCCGCCTCAGCTTGTTCCACATCTTCCCAGATATAAATCCCTTTAGAAATCACCACCGGAGTTCCGATCGCCATGGCTTCAGCTACCGCAATGCCAAAATTTTCATAATAGGAAGGTAACACAAATAAATCCGCCACTTTTAATAACGCTGTTTTCACCTTTCCAGTGACAAATCCTGTAATAATCGTCTTTTCTGCCAGGGGAGATTGTTGAATTTGTTGTTTAATTTTCGCTTCGTACTCTGGATCTTGGGGATTAGAACCAGCTAAAACAAACTGAAAATTAATGTGTTTTTCTAAAACCTTTTCTAACGCTGGAATTAAAATATTAAGCCCTTTTTTTGGTTCAATTCGAGACATAAATAAAACCACAGGATGCTGAACATTAATTTCTGAATTAGCTAATAATTGTTCAGGATCGTCTTGAATTTCCGGTAACGTTACTCCTAAAGGAATCACGAAATCTTTCGTTTTTACCCCAAATCGTTCGGAAATTTTCGCTTCTTCCTGACTGGTAAAATGAATCGCTGCCGATCCAGCAATATTGGGACGTTCTAATAACGTTGTATAGATTTTTTTAAGTTGTTTTTTCTTTTGTAAATCAGCCGGATCTAGAGTTCCTAACGGACGTAAAATATAAGGCAACTTTTGAAAACGGCAAATCGTTGCAGCGGCGGTACTCACCGGAGAATATAACGCATGAATATGAGCTAAATCAAATTCAGAGGCGTGTTGTTTCAACCAGTTTAATAAATCCAAAGAAAACTTATAACGGCGAAAGGGAGAACAGGGAAAATAACGAACCTGATACCCCTCCTCTTCTACCGGTTGATTTAAAGGCACATCTAAGGGCGGTTGACCGCGATCGCCATTAGAATTAGTGGTGAGGATGGTAACATCAACTCCCTGCTTTGCTAACGCCGCAGAAAGCCCCCGCACCATCTGACTAGGGCCACCATAAACCAAAGAAATCGAGGGAATAATTTGTAGAATTCGCATAGTTTTTTGGGTTGAGTTTAAACACTCAGGTTAGGGGCGATCGCATCAGGAACTTCTTTTTCCACCCGTCTTAATCGCGGCATTCGATAAGCAACTAAAGCAGCGATCACATTGACTAAGCCAATTGTCATAAATAATAACCCAGTTCCTCGACCTGTACCCACCCCAATCATTTTGCCAAGACTATCGGCTAAAAGCCCATTTTCCATCATCATTGGTTCTAAGATTCGATCCGCTAATGGCCCTACGGTCAAATGAGAGATGACTAACAGCGATCGTTCAACCACACTTTGTAAAGAAAAAACTCGACCTTGTAAATCAAAGGGAACTTTACATTGCCAAATCGTGTGATTACTACTGACAATAAACGGACGGGCAAATAAATAGCCAAAACCACCCAATCCTGCCAAGATCACGGAAGGTTTAAACCCGCCTAAACATAAACATAAGCCTTGTAAACCCACTAACCACAAAATCGCCTTCATGCGGTTTTTTGGCCCACCCCAAACGCTAACAGCAACGCTTCCAGCTAACATTCCGCAACCGCTAATCGATAAAATAAACCCAAGTTCTTGACTCGTAGCAAAACTTAAAACTAACGGCCAGAATAAAATCTGAAGCATTCCTTCCGTAAAATAGGTAATGGAAAAGAAGGTTAATAATTTTTTTAACCCCGGACGAATCAAGATATAATTCCAGGCAGAAACTGTATCTTTCCAGAGTTGTTTTAAATTAAAATCACGCCGTTGATAA
>JBMDYE010000123.1:0-12843 GCA_048595135.1 Planktothrix sp.
ATGGTAGATTATACGTTTAATGAATTATTAAAAGAACGGGGATTAACTCAAGCTGAACTTTCGCCAGAACAGCATCAATTAATTTTAACAGACGTTTATCAATTTTGGGCAGCACCGAGTTTAAATCCGGCTACGCCACCCCCTCACAGTACAGGCGCGGCGTTGGATATTACGTTAGTGGATGAAGAGGGAAAAATAGTGGATATGGGTTCCCCCATTGATGAAATTTCCCTCCGTTCTTATCCGAATTATTTTGAGAACAGTTCTGATATTTATGAGCAAAATTATCATAAAAATCGTTTAATTTTAGCTCAAATCATGGTATCCGCCGGATTTCAACAACATCCGAATGAATGGTGGCATTTTTCTTGGGGAGATCAACTTTGGGCATGGTTGACAAATCAAAAAACAGCAGATACAACAGTAATAGCAAAATATGGGCGATATTTTTCTTAAGGATTGGGAGCGGTTGATAATTTTAATTTTTAGGAGAATATTTAGCGATGAAATATCGGATTTTTACCCAATCCAGTTTAATCAGTTTTTTCCTATTTTTTCCGGCTACAGGAATGCTTGATACTCCCGTTCATTCTATCAGTTATCCTCTCATTTCCCAAGCTAATTCTAGCACTCTAAAATCAGGAGCTTTCGTTAGTGGAGAACATGAAACGAAAGGAACTGTCAAAATTATTCAAGCGCAAGGAAAACGCTATATTGAGTTAGGTCAAGATTTTAGCACCTTTGACATGGGGCCAGATTTAGTGGTGATTTTGCATCGTTCTAATAATGTAATTGGAACAACGCAACCTCCGGCTTATCCTTTAAACGCCAAAGATTATGTAGTTATTGCACCTCTAAAAAGTTTTAAAGGCTTACAACGATATGAAATTGGTAGTAATGTTAATTTAGCAGAGTATCAATCCGTTGGGATTTGGTGTCGAAAATTTAACGCGACCTTTGGCGCAGCCACGTTAAAAGGGTAATTGTTTAAGCGCGCAACTCTTGAATTTCTTCTAAACTTAACCCCGTTGTTCGACTAATCGTTTCATCATCCAAAATATTCAAGAGTTGACGAGCAATTTCAATCGCTTTTTCTTGTCTAGCTTCTTGTTGAGCAATAATAATCGCATTTTTTTGATCTTGAAAAAATAATTCTCGTTTTTCCATGTCGTCCAGTTCATCACGGCTTAAATTTGCTTGGTTAGCAATTTGAAAAGCACGTTGAATGGCGGGAATATTCCCCAAGGTTTCAGGAACCGTTTCTAAGGTTCTAGCACTTTTCATAAAATAAATCCATTTATCGGTTAAGGTTTCTAATTGTTCTAAGTTTTTTTGAAATTTAGGTAATTCTACAAAAACTAACTCTAAATCATTATTAGAATAGGCAAAATTCTGTTTTTTCTCTTTAAAAATAAACCGATTAATCAGTAAATCAATCGTATCAAATAAAATAAAATCTGTAATCGTTAACGCAATGACAGGTTTAAGGAAACTATACCCCTGTCCCGCATCTAACTGTAAAGAATAGGTTTTTGCTGCATTATAAAGAACCCGTTTAGTAAAAGACTCAACATTCAAAACTTGCATTTCAATAATTACAATCGCACCATCATTGAGTTGAGCTTTTACATCTAAATAGGTGTCTTTTAACCCGGAAATTTTAGCAGACAGATAGGGGTCGATAATTTCTAAATCCTGAATCGTTGGTTCAGCGTTATAAAGAAGGGCGTTTAAAAAACTAATTAAAATATCTTTACTTTCCGTTGAACCAAAGATTTTTTTAAACGCGAAATCGGTTTTCGGATTAATAAAACGCATGGTAATTAATTATTACGAATCTGGAAATCTAAATAATCTTGATTAATCGGCGCAATATATTTTAGATTAGCCCTAACATAACAAATCCCTGAATTAAATCGAGTTCCCGCCGGATGAATATTTTCGACTTTTAACCAAGGTTGACCATTTTTTAGGGTAATCGCATCTCCCCTCCCATTATTAGAAAAAATAGCGGTAACAATCGCACCCGGTTCTAATTTAACTTTCACTGTTCCATTGGGGGTGTTGCGACAATTTAACGATTCTGGGTCAACAACGAGCCATTTTTCATTATTATAAAGTCCACGATTCCCTTGAACTTTAGCGGTCATAAAATCCCCTTGAGCATTTGCTTGAGGAACTTCTGCCATTTGAGCGGTTGCGGCTGTCGTTATTAAAGGAATCGTGACAATTGCAGCCGTTAGTTTTGAAAGCAAAGTAGTCATAAGTTTCATAATCATTCCTGAAAGTAGCAAAAAGCGACCGAAAGGACATCTTAAATTTATCCTTTCTATCCGGTATAAATCATCGTCTTTTAGGGTAAAATTTCCATCAATGTTGTTTGATTCAGGAAAAATATATTGCTAAAACTTTAAAAAATGTATACTTTTGTTCCTAAATATTAACAACAGGGTTGAACTCCTATCTTCCTCAAGCTCCAGTTTATCTCTAATAACTCTTAATTTAAATTATGACAAATTTTACAGATTTAGACAACCATTGGGCTAAAGAAAGTATTAAAAATTTAGCAGAAAAAGGTATTATTAGCGGCTATCGAGATGGGACATTTAAACCGGATGCACCTCTAACCCGTGCGGAATTTGCAACGATGCTAATCAACGCGTTTCCTAACTTAGGTAATATTCGAGAACCGATTGAATTTAAGGACGTTTCTGCTAAGTTTTGGGCGTTTAATGTGATTCAAAAAGTGTATCAAACCGGGTTTATGAGTGGGTATGAAAATCAAAACTTTAAACCTCAACAACCTATTCCCAGAGTACAAGCGTTAGTGGCGTTAGTGAGAGGGTTGGGATATAATCCCAGTCAATCCATTTCTAAAACCTTAATAGAAGCGTTAAATGATGCTAAAGATATTCCAAATTATGCGCGAACTGCGATCGCAGCCGCCATTGAAAATCAACTTGTTGTTAATTACCCCGATGTTAAACTTCTAAACCCTAATAAACCCGCCACCCGGGCGGAAGTGGCTGTCTTTTTTGCTCAAGCCTTATTACAACCGAATGAAACCTCACTGATTCCTGAAAACTATATTGTTAAACCGCCTCAACTCCCGCTTCCTACGGGAGAATTAAGAGGAGTTTGGCTGACTAATATTGATAGTGATGTATTGTTTTCAAAAGATAACCTGATTAACGCATTTAACTTATTATCTGATTTTAATTTTAATACCGTTTATCCGACGGTTTGGAATGCGGGTTATACCCTTTATCCGAGTGTATTGATGGAACGATTTACGGGAATTAAAATCGATCCAATTGCTCAACTAAAAGACCGAGATATTCTTAATGAAATGATCCCGTTAGCGAAAGCCAAAGGAATTCACGTTATTCCTTGGTTTGAATATGGGTTTATGGTTCCTCCGAAGTCTAAAATTGCTGAACTGCGACCCCATTGGATTACCTGTCGTCAAGATGGAACGAAAGTTTATAAAGAAAGTGAAGTCAATCAAGTCTGGTTAAATCCCTTTCATCCCCAAGTTCAACAGTTTATTTTAGGGTTAATTATTGAGGTGGTTAAAACCTACGATATTGATGGGATTCAATTGGATGATCATTTTGGATTACCCGCTGATTTAGGGTATGATGATTTTACAGTGCAACTGTATCGCCGAGAAATGGGTAATCAAGCACCTCCAACGGATTTTAATGATCCGAATTGGGTCAGTTGGCGGGCGAAGAAAATTACCGATTTCTTTATGCGAATTTTTTGGTTAGTCAAGGAATACAAACCGAATTGTGTTGTTTCTTTATCTCCGAATCCCTATGGTTATGCTTATTCTAATTTTTTACAAGATTGGCAAACTTGGGAACAAGCGGGGTATATTGAAGAATTAGTTTTACAGGTTTATCGAGAGGATATGAATACGTTTTTAGGGGATTTAAGACGACCCGAATTATTAGAAGCAAAAAGCCATATTCCAGTGGGAATTGGAGTATTGACGGGGTTAAGAATTAAACCGATGTTATGGTCAACGGTGAAACAACAAATTGAAATGACTCGCGATCGCAAATTTGCTGGCTTGTCCTTTTTCTTTTATGAAACATTGAAGCAATTGATTAAAGATGAAACCTGTAAAACCGAGTTAAAAATGCTATTTAATACCCGTTTACAACGACCTCAATTTCTCGATTAGTTTTGCGTTTAATGATTATTATTCGTCCCTATTTAGAACAAGATTGGACGGCGATTTGTCACGTTCATGATCGCGCTCAACCCGATGAATTTAAGGGGTCTTGTGATTTCAACGCCATGACCCCTTTAGCGAAAAATCCTAACGCCCATCAAATTTGTTATTTCTATAAAAAATTTGTGGCTTGTGTTCAGGACAAAATTGTTGGTTTTGTTGCGATTGATCGCAATTGTATTGCGTTACTTTATATTCACCCCAAGTATCAAAATTTAGGGATTGGTAAGCGGTTATTAAACTTAGCATTACAAATTATTGGTTCTCCCGCTTATACAATTGTTATGGCTGGAAATCAACGAGCGATCGCATTTTATCAACAAGCCGGATTCTATCAATTAACGGCTTTTAAAAGCCATATTAATGGGTATCCTTGCGAATTTATTCGTTTAGTTCGGTCAATAGAAAAGATGATATAAACCCCAAAAACCCGGTTTCTCAAAGAAACCGGGTTTTTAATACTATTCCCTAGTTTAAAGTAAAAACCACCCCTAAATATTCTCGGTAACTGCAAATTTTATCCCCTTCAATATCAAAAGCAATGGCAGCTTGATTTTGATAAGGTTTATCCCACATTTCCCCTTCTGAAAACACTTCAAAAATTACCGTTTTTTCATTATAAGTTATCCGTTCTACTGTTAATAATAACCCATTTTTAAAGACAGATTGAGTGGCATAATTTAAAAACTTTGCTAACGTTTCTTTCCCTTGATGTAAGCCTTTAAAAGAACCTGCGGGAAAGGAAAAAGTACAATCTTCCGTCAACATTTCTAAAAAAGCTTCCCACTCCCCTGTGGCTAAACCTTTTTGAAAGCGCTCAAAACCTTGTTGAGCCACTGCTAAAGTTAAAGACGATACAGATTCCATATAGTAATCAGTAATCAGTAATCAGTTATCAGTTATCAGTTATCAGCTAAAAATTCTTCTGACTCCTGACTTCTATTCTTAATTCTTAATTCTTAATTCTTAATTCTTAATTCTTAATTCTTATAATTAGCGGTATGGTCTTGTACCCGTTGGGCAATATCGGGGTTATAAATTCTCAGATAATTCCAGTAATTTTCAAACACCGATTTAACATAACCTTGGGTTTCAGGATAAGGAATTTTAGTGACAAATTCATCCGCATCTTTAAAGCCAAAACGCTGTAACCAACCAGAAACCGCATTCGGCCCCGCATTGTAACTAGCAACCGCTAACAGAGAATTATCATTATATTCTCGATGGGTAAAATCCAGATAAAAAGTTCCTAAATTAACATTATCATTGACATTTTCTAAGGAATAATTGGTCAGTTTAATTTGTCTCGCAACTTCTACCCCCGTTTCTGGCATCACTTGCATTAAACCCGTCGCCCCCACCACCGATTTAATCCCCGGCATAAACCGCGATTCTTGACGAATTAATGCGGTTACTAATACCGGATTTAATTGCCTTTGTTTCGACCAATTGACAATCGTTTCTAAGTAAGGAAATGGATATAACGCTTGCCAATAAGCAGGGGTTTGTTTAAGTTCTAAATATTGCGATCTTTCCTTCGGATCATCCCGACGACTTAAACTCGATAACATCCAAATGGCTTCTAAATTATCCCCCACTCCCATTCGCATTAACCCATCGGTATACTGTTCAGAAATAGACGGTTGCTTAACATTTTTAAATTCCGTTTGCCACAGTGTCCAAGCTTCCCGATTTTGTCCTAACGCATATAGTTCTTGTAACTTTTCTGAACCTGCGGGGGGAATTTCGCGAATTTCAGGATGTTGAACATCGGGAGATAACGGTCGAACGGTTGTAAAATCTCCCACAGGCCATCCTAAAAACACCGCCGAACGCCAAGCATAATAGGAGGATGGATAACGGGCAAGAATATATTCATAAACTTTTTTCGCTTCGGCGGACTGACCCATTTTTTCCGCCCATTTTCCCACCCAAAATGTCGCTTCTGGCGCCAATTCACTATCAGGATTTTCGGTAGAAAGCTGTTTCGCCCAGTCGGAAGCAACTTTCAAATTCCCCGCTTTTGCAGCTTGTTGAGCCAGTTCCCAACGCAGTTGAGCAGCGGCTTCAGAATCGCTATATTGATTTAACAACAGTTGTCGGGTTTGGGAAGCGGATTTTTCCGACCGCATGGCATCTAAGATTTTAGATTTATCGAGTAACGCTTCTGCCGCATGGCGGGGATATTTTGCAATCACTTGATCAAGATAAACAATCGATTCTTTTTGATCAACTAATCGAGATAAACGGAGTAAACCAAACCCCGCATCTTCTCCACTGGGATCAGTTTCATTGGGAAAAGCAGTAATTAACTGTTTATAAGCGTTGCGAGACTCAGGAATTTTACCATCTAACCATAATCCTCTGGCGTGGCGGTAGAGATTTTTCGGGGTTCTGGGTGCTTTTGCATAGGCGATCGCCGCTTTTCCATAATCTTGTTTTTCCCAAGATCCAAAGCCGATGGTTTCCCAATCTTCGGGGGTGAGTTGGTTTGCAAAATTGGCTTTTAATTGTTCTAAATAAGTTCCATACTCTTTCAGATAAATCCCATGTTTGGCAATTAAAAGTAATAATTCCGGTTGATTGGGATTTTGTTTGAGGCGAGTTTGAGCAATTTCAATGGTGCGGGGATGGGAAGGAAATTTGGCGATCGCTTGATCCCAATACTCCGGTTTTGTTTTTCCTAATGCAAATAACGCTTCTGCTGCAATGGGTTGTTCCCCGTAGGTTTGCAGTAATTCTTCCCAAGTTTTTTGAGCGTTTTTCTCATCTCCTAATTTTTGATAAAGTTGCGCCCGTTTTGTTAAAATTTGTCCGGCTAAAACCGGATAATCTTTGTCTAAATTCTCTAATAATTTTAACGCTTCTTCTGGTTGATCGTTAAAATAATCACTGGCTAATAAATAACGCGCCCGATTTCTTTCTTGGGTTGCATTGGCTTCTTGGGCAATCGTTTTTAATTCCCCTTGCCGTTGTTCTGGCGGTAATAACGCTAATTTTAAAACTTTAGAGTCTGGGATTTGAGATTTTTGGGAATTAACCTGTTGTAAAGATTGTTGCCATTCCCGAAATTGGCTTAAGGGAAAGAACACACCCACCAACAAAGCCACCGATGCGAACACAATCAAAATCGTAATTTGAGAAACTCGTCGCTTAACCATGATGGATGTTTATATTTAAGGACAGAGAAATCAGACGAAAACTGCGCTTTAATTCAAGACGGGTGTGATGTAGGATGGGCTATGCCCATCACACCTGACCGATGATAATGCTCTGATTATAAGATAGGTTATCAAAATTAAGACTTAGGAAACCGGAGACAAGAGGAAGAAGAGAGGGGAGTGCCTTTGAGTTGGGGTGGCGCAGGTGGAGAAATTTCTGTTCCCTATTGGTTATTGCCTCTTAATTCTTAATTCTGATCCTTCGTTCCACTCAGGACGCTACGCGATTCTTAATTCTTAATTCTTAATTCGTTCCTTGTCTACTTATTGACTCGACACAAAAACCACCGCAAGGACATGGGGGGATTTTGGACGGGAATCACATCTCGACCTTGTGACCAATGTTCAAACCAGGCGGTCGGGGGCCAAGCTTCAGCCGGGAGATGAGTTCGTTCATAGTCATAAACCGACTCATCAGAAACCACTTGCAAGGGTAAACCTTGTAAAATCAAATTCATTTCAGGACGAGTGATCAAATATGACCATTGAATTTGCGCCATTTCCCGAACTTTATCATCCGGTTCATAATTTTGATCCGCTAAAAACGTACTAAATAAAATTAATCCCCCTGGTGCAACGGCTTCACACATTTTGACTAATAAGGTGCGAACTTCCTCCAAACTCCGAAAATGGGAAATTACCTCAGCAATGACAGCTAATCGATAATAATTTTGAGGTAAAACCAAAGCCGGATTTAAAATATTACTTTGAATGATTCGGATGGGTAAATGTTCTTCTTTCGCAGATTTAGCAATAATTTGAGCAAAATCGGGTGTCAATTCTACTGCATCAACCGGATGTCCTCGCCGCGCTAACGGGAGGGTATTGCGACCCACTCCCGCCCCAACATCTAAAACGGGAATTTTTGACGCTTCCCCTAATTGTTCCACCACTGCCATTAATTTGGCATCGGGATGGGCACCAAATAACGGCCCTTCACGGGTGGTTAACCACCGTTGATATTTGTTTTCTAAAGACGCAGTTTCTACGGTAACCGTAATTCTTAAGCCACTGGTTAACCCTTGGGTGGGTTCTGGCGGTTCATATTTAAACACTAAACGAGCATGGGGAGAAGATTGATAACCTTCGTTTAGTTTTCGTTCGACTAATTGACGTAATCCTTGGATTTCAGCCGGACTAAAATTTTGCCCTAATGCTTTGAGTAAAGCATGAAATTGAGTCATGTATTCATCCAGCAAAGCAGGCGCGCAGGGAAGCACTAATTGTCCTTTTGCTGAAGTGAGTCGTTTAACTTTAAGTAAAAGCGCTTTCTCGACCAGATCCGGATCATTGGCCGTTATCGGTTGATTCACAGCTACCACGAATAAAATATCCCCTTACTACTCAACAAGAACGTTACCCTGGTTCTAATGTACTATTTTTACACGCCCAGCTAACCTGATCCGTTATCAGTTCTTCCTTTAACAGTTCAAGGTTGGGAATCTCTGACGATCTGCTATAATAGGAATCGTGTAATTTTGGGGCTGTGGCTCAGGTGGATAGAGCAAGCGCCTCCTGAACAATCGGGCACCCAGCGAGGAAACTCCTGGTGTGAATGTGGTCAAATTCAAGGAAGCCTAAGTCTGGTGACAGATAGGGTAATCTTGAGCCAAGCTTTCTCTCAATTGAGGAAAGAAGGTGCAGAGACTGGCTCTAAGAAATAATTAATATTTCTTAGACATTACGGCCACCACCTACGGGCAATCTTTGTCTAGGGTGAAGGGATAGTCCAGAGAGTGGGGAAACTCACACCAATCTGAAGCGCTAGGTCGCCGGTTCAAATCCGGCCAGTCCCGTTGAATTGATCTTGCTGATCTCTTTAACGATAAGATAGCCTAAAATTAGGCTGAGATTTGCCACCTTACTCATAATGAAACCTCGTCGCACCCGTAGTCAAGACCGGATTTTAACCAAACTCAAAACTCTTAAACAGTCTGTTTCTGCTCAAGAGTTATATTTGGAGTTGCGGAAAAGTAACCAAGCGATGGGGTTAGCCACCGTTTACCGTTCTTTAGATACCTTAAAACGGGAAGGGTTAGTTCATGTCCGCACCCTGACCACCGGGGAGGCGGTTTATAGTTGTGTTCAGCAGGATGAACATCATCTCACCTGTATTGAGTGTGGACGTTCGATTCCCCTCGATGATTGTCCGGTTCACCACTTAGAACATCAGCTTCAACAATCCTACAAGTTTAAAATCTATTATCATACTTTAGAGTTTTTTGGTCTGTGCGATCGCTGCGCCCTGGCGCAAGAAGTTTAGGGGAGTAGAGGGAGCAGAGGAGGCGGAGGGAGCGCAGGGAGCAGAGGAGGCGGAGGGAGCGGAGGGAGCGGAGGGAGCGGAGGGAGCAGGGGAAGTAGGGGGAGTAGGGGAAGCATTTCTTAACTGGTGACTGGTGACTGGTAACTGGTGACTGGTGACTGGTGACTGTTAACTGGTGACTGGTGACTGTTTCATATAAAATTTCCCAGCATTTGTTCAGGGGAAAGATAATTGACAAATCCTAAATATTGCCCAGTTTCTAATACTTGAATGTAGGTTCCGTCAATTCCGAATAGGTTGGAGAATTCAAATATTAAATTAGCTTCCGTCAACCCATTGTTTAATAAAATTTTATCTTCACCGATGAAAAAATCTGCAATAATAGTGGTGGAAAAGCGATCGCTTGCTGCTGCTTCCAAAGGAAGAACAAACACATCATTTCCAATTCCTCCGGTTAAATAATCGGCTCCTTGATCTCCGGTTAATGTATCATCTCCCCCTTCTCCAAACAACAGATCAAATTCTTTCCCTCCCGCTAACATATCATTATTATCGCCGCCATAGAGAACATCAAAACCTAAATTTCCATATAAACTATCATTTCCCGAATCCCCATAAAGAGAATCATCATCTCTTCCCCCAAAGACCAGATCATCTGCCTCAAAAGCCGTGATCAAATCATTTCCTTGATAGCCATAGAGCGTATCATTATTAATCGTGCCATTAATAGTATCATCCCCACTCATAAACGGCATATCTAAAATTGAATTAATCCAATCTGCATAAGCAGAAACCCTCGTATCAGACGCATATTCACCAAAACTATCATTTAAACCCGGATTAATATCAATCCCAGGTTGTGAAGCGGTAAAACCTGTGGAAGTAATCCCCGCAATTTGACCATTAATAAAAGCAGGGCCTCCTGAATCTCCAGGACTAATATTCACTTCTTGTAAGCCTAAACCTAGATCATTAATATTAAATTCTCGACCAAAGGCATCATTTTGAGGCGAACCGCTATCAAAATCAAAGGCTAATTGTGTGCCGGGAAGATAATCATAAAAATAAGGACTTTGACTAAAGATTTCCGATAAAGCATCATAACGATTTAAACCTTGACGCTTGTAGGCTGTTGTTTCAAATTCATTTTCATCTCCAGACAGTCCCGTTGCACTGACCCCATATCCTACTTTTTGAAAAATCTGGCCAACTTCATTGGAACCTGTATAAAGTTCATAGCGCTCGGCGGTTGGGGGTGCAAGTTGAGATAATTCTAAAATCGCCAGATCGTTATTAAAATTCAAATCCGATGTCCAGTCGGGATGAATATAAATTTGGGACACTGAAATGGGAACTGTACCCGATGGTAAATCAAAATAAACCGTATATTCCGAAGGAGATGAGTAATCAGCAAATCCTAACTCATTGGTCACACAATGAGCCGCCGTTAAAATATGACGACCGGTTCTTAATAATGAACCCGAACACCGACCCGAACCTGCTTTACTGAGACGAACAACCCCATCAAAACCCGTACCAGGTTGTACTAAATATTGAGGATCATAAAGATCAGCAGTGGGAACAGAAATGCGAGGAAGACGTTGATTTAAGTTAGAATCGATCATAATATCTTACTAAAGTAAAGTGCATTGTTCTATCCGTATTTACTTTGAATGACCAACAGAACCGCACTTAAATTGCTAAAAATTTAGATTCAGAATCCCTTTCAAAGTTAACCAATATCTTTTAAACTATCAATAGATCCCATTCAATTCCGCAAATTTCGATATGGCAGCAAACGTTGAAATTTATACTTGGAGTACCTGTCCGTTCTGTATTCGCGCTAAAGCCTTACTCAAAAACAAAGGAGTAGATTTTACGGAATACGTGATTGATGGCGACGAAGCCGCACGAAGCAAAATGGCACAACGGGCAAATGGTCGCCGTTCAGTTCCCCAAATTTTCATCAATGATCAACATATTGGCGGTTGCGATGATATTCACGCCTTAGACGCCCAAGGAAACCTTGATCCCTTACTGGCTTAATTGTGTTAGGGCGAGGCTTTCTCGCCCCTTTGAACTCGCCCTAAACCCCATTAACTCTCAAGACTAATGAAATTTGCCTTCATCATTGACCCCATTGAAAAATTAAATCCGAGTCATGATACCAGCGTTGCCTTAATGGAAGCAGCACAAATTTTAGGTCATGAAATTTGGATGACTCAAGCCCATCAACTCACCGTTATTCAAGGTCAAACTTGGGCAAAGTTAACTCCAGTTCGCCTGACTCCAATTGTTCGAGACTCTGACCGTTGGGTGGTGGCTGAACAATGGTTTTTAATGGATGAACCGACGCTTCAACCGTTAGAAACGATGGATGCGGTGTTCATGCGAACTGATCCCCCGGTTACGATTCCTTATCTTTATGCAACTTATCTTTTAGATTATATTAACCCAGAAAAAACCTTAGTGATTAATTCGCCTCACGGGTTAAGAACGGCTAATGAAAAAATGTATGCGCTGCAATTTACCGACTGCATTCCTGAAACGATTGTCAGTCGAGATAAACAAGTGATTCGGGAATTTGTCGAGAAAAAAGGCGCGGCGGTTTTGAAGCCGTTAGGGGGAAAAGCCGGAGAAGGAATTTTATTTTTAGAACCCAGCGATCGCAATTTTAACTCATTAGTTGAAATTAGCACCCAACAAGGAATTTATCCGGTGATGATTCAAACCTTTTTACCGGAAGCCAAAGACGGCGATAAACGAATTATTCTTTTAAATGGGGAACCCATTGGTGCTGTTAATCGGATTCCCACAGGTCAAGAATTCCGAGGAAATATGGCAGTGGGGGGACGAGTTGCCAAAACCGAAATTACTGATAGAGAACGAGAAATCTGTCAAAAATTAGCCCCTCAATTAGCAGCCGATGGATTATATTTTGTAGGGATTGATGTGATAGGTGGCTATCTAACGGAAGTTAATGTCACCAGTCCCACCGGGGTTAGGGAAATTGATTTACTTGAGCAAGTTTCTTTAGGTCAAACTGTAATGGAATGGCTAGAATTAAGAATCAAGTAGGATGGGCTGCGCCCATCATTTCCCAACTCATCTAAATT
>JBMDYE010000124.1:0-31089 GCA_048595135.1 Planktothrix sp.
TGTGGTGGGAATTGCGATCGCATTTTTAGTATTAATCGGAAACGTTAAAACCACCTGGTCATTTAGTGCCTTTACCGTTTTAATTTATTACGCTATTACAAATTTTGCAGCCTTAAAACTTTCCCCTCAAGAACGACTTTATCCCCCCATTTTAGCGTATATCGGTTTAATCTCTTGTCTGTTTCTTGCCTTTTGGGTCGAACCCCAAATTTGGGCAATTGGATTAGGATTAATGGTGCTAGGCTGGTTTTGGCGTTTGGTTCTACAAACGTTAATCTACAAAGGTTAATTCCTTCATCCTCAAGCTAATTTTAATCAGTAATCAGTCGTAGGGGCGGGGTTACCCCGCCCTTACCCAGCCATGAGTGATCAGTTAGGAGTTCTTATGCCTTCTGTTCCCAGTCAATCGCAGTTCTTCTTAATTCTTAATTCTTAATTCTTAATTCAGATGTGCTATCCTAAGAATGAGAAAATCCGTAGCTTCGGAAGGGTTATGCGCGATCAACCCAGCCCAATTAATGAAAATGGAACCTCTGTTGTTCATGCTATCAGTCATTATCTGTATCAGACATTGACGAGCTTTCAACACCAACACCCAGATTGGATTAACCCTCGTTACCGCCACATTCCTTGGCAACAACCCCAATATCAATCCTCCTTAGTTCGTCAACTCAATCAAGGGTTAAGTCAAGCGAAAAGTCGCGAAAGCCTATTAGTTACCCTCAAAGGTTATCTGAATCGTTTGTTTAGTCTAGAATTTGTTCAGTTTCCTGAGTATAAATCTCTAATTGCTAAACTCGAACAACTGACTTATCCTGACATTGCCCTTCCCTTTGCCAGTTATCCCCCACCCGATGCAACGCCTTCCCACTATTTATTTAATGGTCGAAGTCGGGGTGAAATGGGAATTAGTATTTTACTTCTCGACGTCGAAAATCTCCCCTTAGATAGTGAGACTGAAAAATTTTTAGAAACCGTTTGTCTGTATCCCATTCAAATAAAAGTTGCCTTTGCCAACTGGCGGAGTATGGGGAAAAAAGATTTAGAATATCATCAACGGGGCTATCAATTAATTCATGTTCCGGCTGGAAAAGATAGCGCCGACTTAAAAATGTCAACGGTGGGATCTTCGATTTTTGTTCATTATCCAACGGCTAGAGAAGTGTTAGTTTGTTCTTCTGATCAAGGGTTAACTCATCTGTGCAATACGCTACAAACTCACGGTTTAACGGTTTATCAAGTTAGCAAAAGTAAAGATGTAATTACCGTTGTGAATACTCGCACTGGTCAAATTGAAACCTATTCATTAAATCCCATTCCGCCAGTTCCCACTCTCGATCAATTTATTATTCAATTGCAAGAGGTTATTAAAGCGGAACAAAAACGAACCCACTCCCAATGGATTAAGCTCAACCGGGTTGCCACTTTATACAAAGAAACTTATCATCTCACGATTCATCAAGTGGTTGCTTCCCATTTTTCTGATTATCAAGCCAGAGATATTTTTCTAAAAAATCCTCATATTTTTGTTGTCCACAAACCGTCCGATAAATCTCAAAGCTATGTAACTTTATTTGAAATTCAGCAGCCGCTGGTCAGCGAAGGAAACCTAAAATTAGCCAATTCTAATTCCTCTACACTTTCGCCAATCGAATCTTCAGAAGCGTTAGAACAAGCTTTAGTTAAACTGATGCAAGAACTCACCGCTAACTCCGATCAAGATTCCATTTCTATTTCAATTTTAGGTAGCCAATTTAGTAAACAATATGGGGTTCCCATTACTCAACTGATCAAAAAGCTTAAACCGGGTGGAAACTTTCAAAAATTCTTAATGGTCAGCCGTGCTTTTAATTTAGAAAAAACCGAAAAAGATTGGAAAGTGCAATTGAATTAAGTAGGATGGGCTGCGCCCATCATCCGTTATATTGAGGGCTAAATCTTGTCAATTTAACGAATAACTGATAACTGGGTAGGGGCGGAGTTACCTAGCCCCACGAAGGCGTGGCTGGGTAGGGGTGCAGTTACCCCGTCCCTACAGACTGATGACTGATGACTAATTCCACGCTATACTAAGGTTGTGATTGTAAAGAAATGTAACGAAGTATGGCTAGCAAAGTGGCTGTGATTGTGGGTGCGACGGGAGGAATCGGTTCTGCTGTAGCCCGAAAATTAGCCCAAAACGGAACAAAACTAATTTTAGTGGCTAGAAATAGCGAGAAATTGGGAACCCTGGCGGGAGAATTAGCCACAACGGAGGTGCTACCCATTTGTACCGATATTACCGACCCGCAGCAAGTAGAAGGAATGATGCAAAAAGCGGCGGATTATTTTGGTCAAATTGATAGTTTAGTGAATGCGGCGGGTGCAGGAATTCTGAAGCAGTGGAATAAAATCGAACCTGCGGATTTGGATGCCATGTTGAACCTTAATTTAAAAGGCTGTGCTTATACCTGTCAAGCTGCTGCTAATATTATGAAGCAACAAAAAGCCGGACATATTTGTAATGTGGTTGGAATTTTAGGTAAACATTCGATGGCGATGTCCAGTGCTTATAGTGCTTCTAAATTTGGTTTAGTTGGATTTAGTAAATGTTTTGCGGATGAAGTCAGACGCTACGGAATTAAAGTTACTTTATTTTATTTTGGGGGAGTAGATACCCCATTTTGGGATCATGTCAGTTTGAAGGTAGATCGCTCTAAAATGTTAAGTGCGGAAATGGCTGCTAATTCCATTTTATTTGCGCTGTCGGCTGAACCCCAAGCCGTCCCGATGGAAATTAATATCCAACCCGATAGTCATTTATTCTTTTAATTGTTGTTGCTTATTGAACGGCGAATTATGGAGTTTGATCATATCCATTTCTATGTTCAAGATGCGGAGCGATCGCGAAATTGGTTCGTTAATTATTTAGGGTTTCAACCCCTGGGAAGCCTGAACCAACAGCATACCCAAACGGAAATTGTTAACCAAGGTTCCGTTTATTTCCTCCTATCATCCCCGTTAAATCATCACAGTCCAGTTTATCAATATTTGCAAGCTCATCCTTCTGGGGTGGCGGATGTGGCGTTTCAAGTTCGCAATTTAGACTCCTGGGTTAAATCGTTAACCGAAAAAAAAGTAACGATTATTTCTCCCTTGCAAACCTATCAATATGGGGGACAAACCTTAAAGTGGTTAACGATACAAGGATGGGAAGGGTTACGCCATACCTTAATCGAACAAACCTCTAATTTATCAGGTAAAATTTTTCCACATTTTCCTCTAGTTATTCCTAAATCATTTTTCGACCTATTGGAAATTGATCATGTCGTTCTAAATGTTAATAAAAAAGAGTTAGTTACCGCCGTAAATTGGTATCAAGATCTATTTGGATTTATCCCAAAACAAGCGTTTGATATTCAAACCGATCGCTCTGGCTTACATAGCCAAGTCTTGGTTCATCCTCACGGAATGGTTCAATTTCCCATTAATGAACCCGCCTCAGAAAATTCCCAAATTCAAGAATTTTTAAATCTGAATAACGGTGCAGGTGTTCAACATATTGCCTTAAAAACTAATAATATTATACAAAAAGTACAGGATTTAAAACACCGAGGATTATCCTTTTTAAATGTTCCTTCTGAATATTATCAAGACTTGCAAAAACGTTGGTTTTCAGATTCTTTGTTGATCGATTGGAACAGTTTAGAACAGCATCAAATTTTAGTCGATTGGGAAGAAATTACACCCGAAGCCATGTTATTACAAATTTTTACCCAAACGATTTTTGAAAAACCCACGTTTTTCTTTGAATTTATCGAACGTAAAACCACTCGATTTCAAGGCAAAATTAAGCAAGCGCAAGGCTTTGGGGAAGGGAATTTTAAAGCGTTATTTGAAGCGATCGAACGGGAACAAATTAAACGAGAAAACCAGTAAGGTATCGCCACAACGTCCGAGGGGTAAAAAGAGGGACACCGAGAAAGACGACTCTATCAAGAACCGTCAGAGTGGCTCGATTCCTGACGGTTCTCTGTTTCTTCGTCTCTACCTTTAACTGATAGCAGTGTGCAATCTTATGAAGGACAGCAGTGTCAGCGTCCGCGCTGGCTAATTGATCAGAAGAAAAGCAACTGTACCTCACTCGACTGAAAACCGCTATAACTTTTAACCCAATACTTACAAACTCTAAAAATAGGCGGAATAGACGACAGGTTTTATGAAATAGCAAAAAAGACAACCTAGAGGATTCTACCAACCGTTTTATGATGACTTTCTTTAAGAAACCTTAAGTATTAAATACTCAAAGCTAAGGTCAACAAGGGTAAAAACCTTCTGTTTCCTAAGCATTACGGATCATCTTTTATTTGGCAATTTTGTCAAGGTAGACTTGACCATTAATCTTGATTGATAAAAGCCAGATTATTCTAAGTAAACCCCCCACATTTTTAACCTCACCCAAAAATTCAGGAGTATTTAAAATGACAACTGCCACCCAGGTACTTCGGATCGCCACTGCTGAAGTCGGATATGCAGAATATCCAGCAGGGAGTAATGGTAATAAATATGGCCAATGGTACGGGATGAATTACGTTCCTTGGTGTGCGATTTTCATCTCCTACTGTTTTGATCAAGCCGGTTTACCCCTTCCCATCCGCACCTCGAAAGGGTTTGCCTATTGTCCCGATGGCGTGAGTTGGTTTAGGCATCGTCGCCAGTGGTTTACAGAACCGAAACCGGGTGATGTGGTGTTTTTCTGTTGGCGAGGAGATGGGATTGCGGATCACGTTGGGATTGTGGAATCCGTTAAACCCGACGGCAGTATTGTCAGTATTGAAGGAAATACAGGCATTGGCAATGATGCTAACGGGGGTCAAGTCATGCGCCGCAACCGTACTCCTGGGATTATTCTCGGATGTGGACGTCCTCCCTACAGTAATCTTGCTGCTTCTCAAGCTCAAACCTCCCGTCCCACTCCGACCCCCCCGAAAAAAGAACCCGTTGTTGCAGTTCCGCCCAATTATCATCAAAATTTAGTTGATCGTTTAATAGGCAACAAATAGAGTAAATAGGAGAAAGTGACTGGGTAGAGACGCGCCATGGCGCGTCTCTACTGGTGACTTAACTCACAGGTGTTTCCACAACGTCTGCGGCTTGGGAATTAATTTGAGGCTGCATCGACGCATACAAACGGTTAAGGGCGTTTACATAAGCTTGAGCCGACGCCACAATAATATCGGTATTGGCGGAATGACCGGAAAACACCCGCCCTTCATACCGTAACCGAATCGTCACTTCGCCAATCGCATCAATTCCGGCCGTTACCGACTGCACCGAAAACTCGATCAACTCATTGGGAACATTCACCACGCGGTTAATTGCCCGATACACCGCATCCACCGGGCCAGTCCCAATCGCAGCATCGGTTAATTCTTGACCATCGGGAGTGCGAACAGTCACCGTTGCAGTCGGACGAGATTGGGCGCCGCAGGACACCTGAACAAAATCTAAATGGAACAATTCCGGCGCTTGATGAATTTCATCATTAACAATGGCTTCCAAATCCCAATCGGTAATTTCCTTTTTCTTGTCGGCTAAATCTTTAAACCGGACAAAGGCTTTATTGACTTCCGAGTCAGACAATTCAAACCCTAACTCGCGCATCCGCGTTTGAAAGGCATGGCGTCCCGAATGTTTGCCCAAGACAATTTGATTATCATTTAATCCAATGGATTGAGCATCCATAATTTCATAGGTGAGTTTATTTTTTAACACCCCATCTTGATGGATGCCGGATTCATGGGCGAAGGCATTCGCTCCCACAATTGCTTTATTCGGTTGCACCAACATTCCCGTTAAGTTCGACACCAAACGAGAGGTTTTGTAAATTTGGCGGGTATCAATATTCGTTAACGGCGTTTCCGACTCCTGGGGACGACCCAAAAACGGGTTAAAATATTGTCGCCGCACGTGCAACGCCATGACTAATTCTTCTAAGGCGGCATTTCCGGCCCGTTCTCCAATGCCGTTGATGGTGCATTCCAACTGACGCGCCCCATTTTTAACCGCTTCTAAGAAGTTGGCAACGGCTAAACCCAAGTCATTATGACCATGTACGGAAATAATCGCTTGATCAATATTGGGAACGTTTTCTTTAATGCCTTTGATCAACGCGCCAAATTCCGCTGGGGTGGTATAACCAACGGTATCAGGAATATTAACCGTTGTGGCTCCGGCTGCGATCGCTCGTTCTAAGACTTGATAGAGAAATTCGGGGTCAGACCGTCCCGCATCTTCGGGGGAAAATTCAATATCATCCACGAAGGATTTAGCATAAGCGACCATTTCCCCTGCAATGTCTAAGACTTCGGAGCGGGTTTTTTTGAGTTTATATTGCAAGTGGATATCGGAAGTGGCAATAAACGTATGGATACGACCATGAGCCGCCGGAGAAACCGCTTTTGCTGCTGCTTCGATATCCGTTTTCACGGCTCGCGCTAAACTACAAATTACCGGGCCATCTTCGGTTCCCACGGCTTCCGCAATGCGAGAGACGGCTTCAAAATCCCCGGAACTGGCAATGGCAAACCCGGCTTCAATCACATCAACGCCCAAACGCGCCAATTGTTTGGCAATAATTAATTTTTCATCGACGTTGAGGGTGGCCCCTGGGCATTGTTCGCCATCTCGTAAGGTGGTATCGAAGATAATAATGCGATCGCTATTGGGTTGAATTTTCATGAGCGGACACTCTCCTTGAATCAATTAAAGGTTGGATTATGGGTATGAAGGACTAACCGTTATCGCAGTCGAAGCAATTGTTAGGACATTGCTGAAGGTTGTGAAGCTAAATTATCAAGCCTCCTGCCTTCTGCCTCCTGCCTCCTGCTTTTTTAATAGCGTTACGTTGATTAATTTTGGGTTCCCTGGGGGGAACGCAGCATATCCGTAGCGCGGATGGCAAATTTTGAATTAATTTTTACTGTCATAATCCTTCCAATCTAAATAACCAAGCTTTAATAATCTGTTTTTTCGATTTGGTCTCGAATATCGTTAAGATCGATATATCTATCCGTAGCATTACGCAGTTCTCGCGCAATCATTCCTTCCGTAGAAACAACTGTAATATGAGTATTTTTAGATCGTAACAATTCTATCGCCCGTTCAAAATCCCCATCTCCACTAAATAAAACCACTCGATCATATTGATCAACCGTATTAAACATATCCACTACAATTTCAATATCTAAATTGGCTTTTTGGGAGTACCTACCGGAACTATCATCGTAATATTCTTTGAGAATTTTTGTGCGGACTGTATAGCCTAAACTAATGAGAGCATCTCTAAATCCGCGTTGATCTTGGGGGTCTTTGAGTCCTGTATACCAAAAAGCATTGACGAGAAGAACATCAGGATGTTCGGTTTTGAAATAATTCAATACCCGTCGGGGATCAAAAAACCAACCATTTTTTTGTTGAGCATAGAACATATTGTTACCGTCTACAAATATAGACAGACGGTTTCTGGGGTTAGGCATAGAAACTTAAGACCTAATATTTCTAGAAAAGAATTTAATCTAAATAACCTATCTTAGCATCTAAAATCCAACCCAGTATCGGGTTGACAACGGCTGTTGTCTCACCTTGAATCTTTCATTGGATAGATGTAAGACTATCATTTAATCCTAAAGCCAGTTTTGCCAAGGCTTCTGTTTTGAAGCGCTGGACAATCACAACCGGATCAGACATTGCTTATTAATAAAATGAACTCTCGTTTTATGAAAATTTTCATAGTTTTTAATAAGCTCAGGAATATAAAGATGACTTCTATCCCAGATTGCAATTGAAATTTAGGGGTTAATCCTGTTCATTGAATTAACAGGAAGACCTTAAAAACGAACAAGGTTCACAGGTGGGTTCTGTGGCTATTCTTCGTTCAATAAAGTTTTTAACGTGAAACTGTTTTTCAGGCATTATTGCCCATTTTCCCGCTAAATTCTTCCTGCAAACAACGATAACAGTTTAGTTTTTTCTGGGTGGTCTATAATATTAAAATACTGTATAACCGATTCGGTTTACGGTTTGGGAGAGACAGTCACCTCAAATTCTAGCGATCGCCAGTTATGATTTAATTTAGGCTTTTTTACTTTCGAGCGCCCAACGAGCCAATTCCGTCCGGTTATGAAGCCCCGTTTTGCCCAGCATATTACTGACGTGGCTTTCAATTGTTCGTTGGCTCACTTTCATAACACGAGCAATATCACGATTCGCCAGTCCTTGCGCCACCAACTGCACAACCCTTAACTCCGTTGGAGTGAGTTCCACATGGCGACGGACTCGAATCTTTGAACTGCTTTCTGAATTGGGATTTTGGTGCTGAATTAAACGGGAAGCTTGGCGCAGGGAAGACTCCACTTGAGCCACTAATTCTTCCGGTTCAAACGGTTTCACAATATAGACATCGGCTCCGGTATTTAACCCTTTTACCTTATCTTGGCTTTGGCCTTTAGCCGATAAGAATAAAACCGGAATCCAGCTTGTGCGAGGGTTTTCTCTGATCTGTTTGACCAGGGTGTAGCCGTCCATGAATGGCATCATAATGTCGCAGATAATTAAATCTGGAAGTTCATGTTCCAGAATTTCCAGCGCCACTAAACCATTCTCTGCCGTAATGACGTTGTAGCCCCGAAATTCTAAATAATCCCTGACCAATAAGACCAGGTTCGGGTCGTCATCAACTAGCATGAGTCGTTTTTGCTCTCCGCTACTGTCCTTCATCTCGTGTTTTCCAATGGAGAATCCCGCAATACAAGGGCTATTTTTTGAGAATGAGAATACGGAGCGGGATAAATCGCTTCTCATTACTTGAGGCTCAAAAACCCCAACTTTTATTAATTTGACTACCCCTGATTTAGGGAGACGTTGTTCCGAAGTGGACAGTCTCCTCAATTCGCTGAGGATAAAACAGCATTCTGAAAGATAGATATATAGGCAAGTTTACGATATTTTACTAGGGATTGATCCAATGTATATCATAACCTGAAAATCACTCACGAACAAAAACAAATCATTGATTCTACAAAAGATTTAAGTTTTAAAGAGAATTTTGATCCACTCCCTCCACTTCAGAAGACGGTAAAGAATTTGAGAGCGGATGGGTCAGAAAAACATACTCCTCAACGACTTGAGAACCTAAGATATGTTCTTGGAGAATTCGTTCAATAACCTCTGGCGTTGCGGAATGATACCAAACTCCATCGGGATAAACCACTAAAATTGGCCCTTGGCAGCAGACCCGCAAACAGTTCGCTTTGGTTCTGAAAATACAACGGGGTTGAGTCTCCGTAGCTGTGTCTAATTTTAACTCTTTCAACCGTTTTTTCAAGTAGTCCCACGCTTCCAGCCCCGCCTCCTTAGAACAGCACAACGGTTTAGTCTGGTCAGCACAAATCAAAATATGCTTTTCAATTTGATTCATAGACAAGTTCTGCACCGCCTTCGCCAACGCATCCGGCGCAGCACAAGGATCACAATTAGAAATTAAAGATTCAGTCATAGTTTTAAGGAGGCAGGAGGCAGAGGGCAGGAGGCAGGAGGCAGAGGACAAGAGGTAGGAGGCAGGTGTGAAGCCAGAACCCAAAACTCGCCAATCTAAGCTGCTTTCCTAATCCCTGCACAGACAAGCTTTATAGTATTTCTTTACTAATTCTTGAGTTTACCAAGAAAATTCTCCCCCTGCTCCCTCTGCTCCCCCCGCTCCCTCCGCCTTCTTCCAAAGTTCGGGAACCCGTACAGATCAAGTTATTGCAAAGGGGGGCATCTTTTCGCTAAATTAGCACTCAGGAGTTGAGAGTGCTAAATACAAATCTCAAGCGAGATTGTGAAGCCCTAACTCCGAATATTGCTGTGAAGTGGAGGCTAATGAATGGCTGCTGTATCTCTGAGCGTATCAACCGTTAAACCGTTAGGTGAGCGCGTTTTCGTTAAAGTTAGTGCATCTGAAGAAAAAACCGCCGGGGGTATTTTACTGCCCGATACCGCTAAAGAAAAACCCCAAGTCGGCGAAGTCGTGGCAGTTGGCCCTGGCAAACGCAACGATGATGGCTCTCGTACCGAATTAGAAGTCAAAGTCGGCGACAAAGTTCTCTACTCCAAATACGCTGGCACCGACATCAAACTCGGTAGCGAAGAATTCGTTCTTTTAGCTGAAAAAGACATCTTAGCCATTGTCAACTAAGTGATCTTTTCCCCGTTCGGAACAATCTCTACATCGTTGTTCTGGACAAACCCAGGCTAAATAATAATTAGCCATCCTCCAATTTTTTCATTCAAACCCTATTCAAGCAAGACCAGAAACCAACACCTATGGCTAAACGTATTATCTACAACGAAAATGCTCGTCGTGCTTTAGAGCGTGGTATGGACATCTTAGCCGAGTCCGTCGCCGTTACTCTTGGCCCTAAAGGTCGTAACGTTGTTTTAGAAAAAAAATTTGGTGCGCCTCAAATCGTGAATGATGGCGTCACCATTGCCAAAGAAATTGAACTCGAAGATAACATTGAGAATACTGGCGTTGCTTTGATTCGTCAAGCCGCTTCCAAAACCAACGATGCCGCTGGAGACGGAACCACCACTGCAACCGTTCTGGCCCATGCGATCGTCAAAGAAGGTCTGCGGAACGTTGCCGCTGGCGCTAACCCCATCGAACTCAAACGCGGGATTGACAAAGCCACTGCTTTCCTAGTAGACCGAATTGCCGAACACGCTCGCTCCGTTGAAGATTCCAAAGCGATCGCTCAAGTTGGTTCTATCTCCGCCGGAAACGACGAAGAAGTCGGTCAAATGATCGCTTCTGCAATGGATAAAGTCGGTAAAGAAGGCGTCATCTCCCTGGAAGAAGGGAAGTCCATGACGACTGAACTGGAAATTACCGAAGGGATGCGCTTTGACAAAGGCTATATCTCTCCTTACTTCGCCACCGACACCGAGCGCATGGAAGCGATCCTCGAAGAACCCTTCCTGTTACTCACCGACAAGAAAATCACCTTAGTTCAAGACTTAGTGCCTGTTCTGGAGCAAGTTGCCCGTTCTGGCCGTCCTCTGGTGATTATCGCTGAAGATATCGAAAAAGAAGCGTTAGCAACTCTAGTGGTTAACCGTCTGCGTGGCGTTCTCAACGTGGCTGCGGTTAAAGCTCCTGGGTTTGGCGATCGCCGCAAAGCCATGTTAGAAGACATCGCCGTGTTAACGGGTGGCCAAGTGATCACCGAAGATGCAGGTCTGAAACTGGAAAACACCAAGCTGGATATGCTCGGTAAAGCTCGCCGGATCACCTTAACCAAAGACAACACCACCATTGTTGCTGAAGGAAACGAAGCTTCCGTTAAAGCCCGTTGCGAACAAATTCGTCGTCAAATGGACGAAACCGAATCTTCCTACGATCGCGAAAAACTCCAAGAACGCTTGGCTAAATTAGCCGGTGGTGTGGCTGTGATCAAAGTCGGTGCGGCAACCGAAACCGAAATGAAAGATCGCAAACTACGTCTGGAAGATGCCATCAACGCCACCAAAGCGGCGGTTGAAGAAGGGATCGTTCCTGGCGGCGGTACAACCTTAGCTCACCTCGCTCCTCAATTGGAAGAATGGGCCACTGGCAACCTGTCTAACGAAGCCTTAACGGGTGCGATGATCGTGTCTCGTGCGTTAACGGCTCCTCTGAAACGGATCGCTGAAAACGCTGGTGCTAACGGTGCTGTTGTGGCTGAACGCGTCAAAGAAAAAGACTTCAACGTCGGTTACAACGCTGCGACCAACGAATTCGTTGATATGTTTGAAGCGGGTATTGTTGACCCTGCGAAAGTGACTCGTTCTGCTCTGCAAAACGCCGCTTCGATCGCCGGAATGGTGTTAACCACCGAATGTATCGTTGTTGACAAACCCGAACCCAAAGACAACGCTCCGGCGGGTGCTGGTGCTGGTATGGGCGGCGACTTCGACTACTAATTTTCTGGAATGGGGTGGAAGAACGCCTCCCCTTTCCGTTACCAAAATTGTTTCATCTGAAAATTGCTGCTTCCGTAAGGAGGTAGCAATTTTTTTGAGCAATTATGGAAATATAAAATTCCCATGGAGCGATTATATCCATGTTCCAAATCGGGGAAGTCTCCCGTTGTCTCAATATTAATCCCCAAACCCTGTACTTTTACGAGCGGATTGGATTGATCCCACCTCCCCAACGGACTGAAGCTGGTTATCGACTTTACAGTCAAGAAGATGTGGAGCGCATTGCTTTTATTACTCGTGCTAAATCTTTGGGATTAAGGCTGGATGAGATTAAAGATATTTTAGTGTTAAAAGATCAACAAACGCTAACCTGTCAAGCCGTTTATGAGCGACTCAATCACAAAGTTAAAGAAATTCAAGATAACATTCAGAAATTACAGGTTTTATACGATGAGTTATTACCTTTATTAGAACAATGTCATCATAATTTTAATCATCCTGATCCAACTCACCAATGTCGGGTTTTAGAAAACGACACCAAGGAAATCAGCAACATTTAACAAAATCTTCATTCGACTCCCCTTGACCTTATACCTGGGTATAAGGATTATCCTAGGACTTAACTCAACTTTAGAATAGAAAAAAGGAGTTAGGTTATGAGTCTGCTCAAGATTGAAGTATTAGGAAGCGGTTGTAAAAAATGTCAGCAGTTAGAAGCTAACGTTAAAGAAGCAATTACATCTCTCAAGCTAGATGCAGAAGTGCTGCACATTACTGATCCCATCGAAATTGCCAAACGGGGGGTGATGTCTACTCCCGCATTAACTGTGAATGGCAAAGTTGTGAGCAAAGGAAAAGTGATCACTCCTGTCGAAATCGAACCGCTACTGTTACTTGAATAATTCCGGGGAATTATGTTTGATCCATTTTATCCCTTTGATTGGCTGGCGACTCAGATTGTTACAAACCTCTTGAATTTATCGATAGAGTCCCATCTGGGAGCTAGCTTACATTTTTTTCTCTACGATGTCCCAAAAATCTTAACTTTACTGACCATTATCAGTTTTATCGTAGGGACATTTCAAAGCTTTTTGGAACCGGAGAAAGTCCGAAAACTTTTAGAAGGAAAACGAACGTTCGGAGGCAATATTCTAGCAGCCGCCGTTGGTATTATTACGCCGTTTTGCTCCTGTTCTGCGGTTCCTTTATTTATTGGTTTTTTAGAAGCGGGTATTCCTCTAGGGGTGACATTTTCTTATCTAATTTCAGCACCGATGGTTAATGAAGTGGCTGTGGTTTTGCTGTGGGGATTATTCGGGTTGAAAGTGACACTATTTTATATCGGTTTTGGTGTGGGATTAGCGATCGCTGCGGGATATATCATTGGAGAACTCAAGCTCGAAAACTGGGTAGAACCCTTTGTTTGGCAACTTCAGAAAAATCATCAAAAATTATCTTCAGAAGATGATATTGAATCTGAATCTTTAACTTGGAAACAACGTTTCCAACACGGATGGTTTCAATCAAGCCAAATTGTCAAATCGGTTTGGGTGTATATTATTGTAGGAATTGCTATTGGTGCGGGAATTCATGGCTATCTTCCTACAACTTTGATCACCCAATTTGCTGGAGTTGGTAATCCTTTAGCAGTTCCCATTGCTGTAATCTTAGGTGTCCCCCTTTATGCCAATATTGCGGGTGTTATGCCGATCACGGAAGCATTAGTTAATAAAGGAATGCCGATCGGAACCGTATTAGCTTTTACAATGGCTGTTACCGCTCTGTCACTCCCTGAGATGATTATTCTTAGAAAAGTGCTTCGTCCCCAACTTTTAGCTGTATTTATCAGCCTTATGACTTTTGGAATTATTGTAATCGGCTACCTATTTAATATTTTGTTAGTTTAACAGAAAATGGGACTCATTCAATCGTGACTACATCGGGTTAAGATTGACTCCATTAATTGTTTTGCCAAGATCGCTTAGAGTTTCCTGAACGCCTTTTAGTAACAGGGGCAAAGCGGATCACTTCCCCAAGACTGTACTGCTTCTGTTTCTGTTCTTGACCTGAAAATAAAAGATGGGCAAAGCCCATCCTACATTTACTGACACATAATTAAGGTATTGGCGGAAATAAACCCGGCTTCTGGTTCCGTAATTTCAACCCAGTCTCGTTTTTCGCCATTGGTATCAGGAACTAATTTAAAATTTTGCACTAATCTCACTCTGGCACCAGTGGGAACACCGCCCACTCGTTCTGAAAATCGAGAGGGTTTTGCCCGGACAACAACCCCTCTGGGAGCCGCCCTTAAATCAATTTGACGACACAGATTTCTATTATTATTAGGAGGGGGCGTTTCTACCCGATCAGAACAGTCTTCTAAATTGCCTTTACTATCAGGAAATCCATTAGAAATATATCCTTTTTGAGGAGCCGTAATTTCCACCCAGGTGCGACCATCTGGCCCCCGAGTCCCCCGATTATTTTCAGCTAACGTTACTTCTGTATTAAACCCAACACCCCCAACAACGGGAGAAGTGGGCGTCGGTCGAGAATGAACCGCTAACCCCTGTTGTTCAATGACGCGACGGCATAAACTCCGTTGATTTTGAGCGACTTGTTGCTCAATATTGGTTGAATTAGATGCTGATTTGGGCTTAATATTAGCAAGTGTGGGTAGTTGACTTCCCATCACGGCTAAAACCACTAAAGCCACGATCCTAACGGACTGACTTTGATAACGAATATTTTTCATTTTTCACTCCTCTTTTAACCCGACTCACAGATTCAAGTCGTGATGGGCTATGCCCATCTTACAAGATGAAATTTTAGTCCCACTCAAACATGACAGGCTTGATGGGCATAGCTCATCCTACCTAGAATTGACGCAAAAAGCGTAAATCGCTGGCATACACGCGACGAATATCATCAATTTGGTGCAAGACCATCGCAAATCGTTCTACTCCGAAACCCGCAGCAAATCCTGTATATTTTTCAGGATCATAACCCACTGCTTTTAATACATTCGGGTCAACCATGCCACATCCTAACACCTCTAGCCATTTTCCTTGCCACTGTAAATCCACTTCGGCGGAAGGTTCGGTGAACGGGAAATAACTGGCCCGGAACCGCACGGGTAAATCCCCAAACATTTGTCGTAAAAATTCGGTGATCGTTCCTTTTAAATCCGTAAACCGTAAATTTTCTTCAATGGCTAACAGTTCAATTTGATGGAATACGGCGGCATGGGTCGCATCAACGGTATCACGACGATAGACTCGACCGGGCGCCACAATCCGAATCGGGGGTTTATGTTGTTCCATGTAGCGAATTTGCACCGAGGAGGTGTGGGTTCGCAATAAGTTCCCATCCGGTAAATAAAAGGTATCTTGCATATCTCGCGCCGGATGGTCGGGAGGGGTATTTAAGGCTTCAAAATTATAGTAATCCGTTTCCATTTCGGGGCCAGAGGCAACGGTATAGCCTAATCCCACAAAAATATCTAAGGCCCGATCGATAATCCCGTTAAGCGGATGAATCCGCCCTTGGGGACGATACACCCCCGGCATCGATACATCTAGGGTTTCTGCTTTGAGTTGGGCTTCCAGTTGGGCGGCTTGTAACGCGGTGCGTTTGTCGTCTAAACCCGTTTCTAGGGCTTTTTTAACGTCGTTGGCTAAGGCTCCAATGCGGGGACGTTCGCTGGCGTCGAGTTTTCCCATTGCACCGAGAACAACGGAAACTTTGCCTTTTTTGCCTAAATAGTTAATTCGCAACTGTTCTAATTGATCGAGACTTTGGCAAGTTGCGATCGCCGTTGTTCCTTCCTGACGTAAATCTTCGAGTTGGGTTTCTAAATCACTCAGTTGAGTTGCCATATCAAAATTGAGAATAGACCCATTAAAGGGGGTAGGTGTATTGATTTTGTTCTGCCTTTGCTTGAGTTTAGCGTAGTTTGTGTCCTCTCTGGGAGTTGACTTCCCGAATCAATCTACTTAAAAAACAGCACAGAACAATAGCCAATCCTTAGAAAATACTCGCTAACATTTGGAAATGTTTTCAGAGACAATTTTCTATAATTTTATTGGATGGATTTTTGAGAGTATTAAATTAAAAATTGATCATCAGTTTTTATTGATCAAATTTGGCAAGCTTTAGAGAATAAATAATAAACGTTTTATTATTTGATTAATAAAAATAAAGCAATCCTTAAAAGTTCAGTACATCTACGGATAAAAAAAGCGAAGTTTCAGTCTAAGATTAAAAAAAGGGTTCCTGATCCCGATGATGACAGGTATGATAGAACATTAGCAATCTCGTAAGCATTTAGGGTCTTAAATTAATCCTTGATTAGCAGGCTTTTGTCGGGTTGCATTTGTTCCTCATACCCATTTTCCAAATCCCAGCCAATGAAACTGTTAATTAGTAATGATGATGGGGTTTATGCCCAAGGAATTCGCAGTTTAGCGAATGGTTTAGCAGCGGTAGGACATGAAGTTACGGTGGTTTGTCCTGACCAGGAACGTTCCGCCACAGGTCATGGTTTAACTTTGCATCACCCCATCCGGGCTGAACTTGTTGAGGGGATTTTTCACGAGTCTGTAACGGCTTGGGCCTGTTCAGGAACTCCGGCGGACTCGGTGAAAGTTGGACTATTTGGGGTGTTGGAAAGCCCTCCTGATCTGGTCTTAGCGGGGATTAATCACGGGCCGAATGTGGCGACGGATATTATTTATTCCGGTACAGTCTCAGCGGCAATGGAAGGATTTATCCAAGGAATTCCCAGTATTGCCTTTAGTTTGGGGAGTTATTCTTCTCATGAATTTGAAGGTGCTGTTCAGTTCGCTAAAGTTTTGGTGCAACAGTTAGAAAACCATCCTTGGACAGAAGCTATGTTATTAAATGTTAATATTCCGGCAGCCCCGCCCAGTGAAATTTCCGGTATTGTCATCACCCGTCAAGGGATTCGTCGGTATATTGATATTTTGGAAAAACGAGTTGATCCCAGAGGAAAAACCTACTATTGGCTTACCGGAGAATTGATGGAGGATGTGGAACTATTGAATGCCCCGTCTGCAATCGATGAGTTGCTAACAGATGTTCATGCCCTGCGTCAAAACTTTATTACCATTACCCCTCTGCAATATAACCTGACCCAGGTTACAGGTTTACAAAACTTAGAACAGTGGGCAGAACAGTTAACCCTTAAAAATTAAGAATTAAGAATAGGAATGATAAATTCCTACTCCTTTAGAGGTAGACTAGAAGTGGTAGAAAACAGAAGTGCATCCTACTGCCCAGGCTGTTAACAATTTTCTAGATCACGATGAGCCGTTAATCCTGATTTGTTGAGTCCAGTCTTTATGAACGCCGATACCTTTAACACTCATTCTGTTACTTGCCCGATTTGCCATCATACGAGTATTCTGCCGTCGGTTGGAATCTTAGGTGGTCTGTTTACCTGTCCCCATTGTCATACACATTTCGTGATGAGTCGAAGCGGTCATTATGTCCGTGATCCGTTTTGTCTTCATCAACTAGGTGTAGCTCAAATGTTGCGTCGTCAAAGTCATCCCTTTGCCCGAATTCGACGAGATTTAAGTTTAACGAAAGGGTTACCCATCTTAGCTGTTATTAGTAGTCTTTTATTTCTGGGTGTCGCCGTTAAAGTCGGTGGAAAAGTTAACTTCAAAGAGGCAGTTCTTAATCCTCAAATTGAATCTCCTCAGCCTCCAACCTCCACCCCTTCATCTCCCTAATTTCTCAAGTCAGCGGTCAAGAACGGTCAGCAACGGGTCGGAAGAGATTCAAAAAAAGTTTTATGGATTAATTATTTTATCACTTAAAATGAAAGCTTTTAATTCTAATTAGAATTAAAAGCTTAAATTCTTGTCAGTTTAATTGGATCATTTCCTATTTTCTTCATCCCCTATGTAAATTAGGTTCGATGAGCAAGGGTTTTTGAGAGTTTAGTCACTAAAATCCAACCTTGAGTTTCATCAATTTGATGAACATTGTTTAATTGTAACTGTTTTAGACTCTCTTCAGTTAATAAAAAATAAGGGTTTTTTAGAGTTTGCCATTTATTTTCTAGGGTATTTTGATCAACCGCATGAATATGGCGATCGCTATAAAAATTTAACGAAGGACGGGAATAGGGATGGGACATATAAATTTCCTGATTAGGAGGCGTTTCTGCTTTAACCATTGCCGCAACAGGTCGCACCGGATAATCTTCATTCAGTTCCCACACCCAATGGTTAGAGGTGAAGAATAATAACAACGCTAAATACATTCCCCAAAATAAAACCATTACAAATTGTCGATCTTTTTGATAAATTAAAACCGAAGTAAAAGCCATTGTTAACATCACAGTTCCTAATGTAAACTGTAAATCTCTTTGGATTTTTATCGGGGTAATAAAAGGAATTAATCCCCCAAAATAACAATACCCAAGGGTAGCGACAATAGCCAGTAAAATAAACAACGGTAACAGTTGATCCGGTGTCGGTGTCAACCCATGATTATCCTGCTCCCGTTTCAATTTTCCTAACTTCCAACGTCCTGTTTCTCGATCGCCTTCTCGCCAAACTTCCGCTAAATATCGCCCCACTGCTAAAGCTAAAGCTGGATAAACAGGTAAAACATACCATGGTAATTTAGTTGACATTAACGAAATTGCCCCTAAATAAGTTCCTGTCCAAATTAAAATTAATTTAGCCCAACTTAAATTCCGATTTTGCCATGCAAACCGCAAGCCTTGGGGAAAAAATAAAATCCAGGGAAAGCTATATTTCAGCAGTTCTAAAATATAATACCAAAGGGGGCCAGAATGATTTTCTACAGGTTCCCAAACTCTGGATAAAGATTGATTCATTAAATTGTTTTGAATAAAGCCTTGCCCATAATGAACCCATTGCGCGCCATACCAGAACCCCACTGGAACTAAACCTAAGCCTAACCCTAACCATAAATAAACAGAGGTTAATAATCTTGGCGTATCCCATAATATAAAGAAAAAAGCGATCGCTCCCAATAACAACCCTAAGAAAATACCTTTCGTTAAACATAAACACCCAAAGGCTAATCCTGAGCCTAATGCAAAGCGTAAATCCCGCCGCGATCGCAACACACACCAAATCATTAATAAGGTGAAAAATAAGATCGTCCCATCTAACATTGCCAACCGTCCTTGACGAATCACAGGCAATAATGTTAGATAAACAAATGCTGAAAAAATAGCAGACGTGCGATGTCGAAACAGTTCTAAACCAATGCTATATAACAAAGGAACTGAAATCGCCGTTAAAAGCGCCGAAGGAAATCGGGCTGTCCATTCATTAATACCACCAATTTGATAAGCCCAGGAAATGAACCAATGAACCAAAGGTGGCTTATTAAGATAAGGAATTCCGTGCAACGTTGGATACAACCAAGCCAGATCGCCACGATGAATTTCACGGGCGACTTGCGCCACTAACCCTTCATCCCAATCTCGTAACGGTACACCCCCTAAATTCAGCCCATATAAAGTTAAGGCAGCCAATAATAATCCCATCCACCACAACTGATCCACCCACCGATCTAGAGGACGCATTTGGCGTAATGGACTCCCCCCAGTAAAAATTTGACGCGACATGGCAAAAGCAAAATTGAACAACAGTTAGAAGATTCGTACAGTCGGGAAAAACCCACTTTAATAGACGATCATCAACCCTATAGTGATTCTAACGATTTCTATAAAATTCTTTAGCTCTAGCATCGATCCCCGAATTCCCGCTAAAATCAATAGTGTATCCTTTAGTATTAAGAGATTGTACGCGATCGCAATGGATGTTTTAGAAATTAAACGGGAACTCGAAACGTTGTCTGAGCGCCTGGGTAAAACCCAGGACTATCTTTGACCTTCCTGCGTTGAATGCCAAAATCCAAGATTTAGAGCAAATAGCGGCTCAACCGGATTTTTGGAACGAACAAAAAACAGCCCAAAAAACACTTCAACAATTAAATGATTTAAAAACCATTATCCAGCAACAGCAGCAATGGCACAAACTCATTGAAGACACAAAAGCCATCTTGGAATTGTTAGAACTGGAAACCGATGAATCTTTATTCCAAGAAGCTGAAGGAAATGTCACCCGCTTAAATCGAGAATTTGAGCAATGGGAACTGCAACAACTCCTCTGTGGCCCCTATGATCAAAATGGAGCCGTTCTCACCATTAATGCGGGTGCGGGAGGAACCGACGCTCAAGACTGGGCGGAAATGTTGCTGAGAATGTATACCCGTTGGGGAGAACGTCAAGGGTATAAAGTCCATTTGATGGATATCTCGGAAGGGGATGAAGCCGGAATTAAATCGGTTTCCATCGAAATTGATGGCCGTTATGCCTACGGGTATTTGAGAGGAGAAAAAGGAACCCATCGTTTAGTGAGAATTTCCCCTTTTAATGCGAATGGCAAACGCCAAACCAGTTTCGCTGGGGTGGAAGTAATGCCGATGTTGGATGATTCCGTTGAGTTGGATATTCCAGAGAAGGATTTAGAAATTACCACCTCTCGTGCGGGGGGTAAAGGCGGTCAAAACGTTAACAAAGTGGAAACGGCGGTTCGTGTGGTTCACCTTCCCACCGGGTTAGCGGTGCGCTGTACCGAAGAGCGATCGCAGTTGCAGAACAAAGAAAAAGCTTTAGCGTTGTTGAAAGCCCGATTATTAATTATTGCTCAGGAACAACGGGCTAAAGAAATCGCCGAAATTCGAGGGGATTTAGTGGAAGCGGCTTGGGGAAATCAAATCCGTAACTATGTGTTTCATCCCTATCAATTAGTGAAGGATTTACGCACCGGAGAAGAAACCACCGCCGTTAATGATGTGATGAATGGTGAACTGGATGCCTTTATCCAATCTCTATTACGTCAGGAAAACCAATTAGTCGAAGAGCAAACAGCGTAGAATCAGTAATCAGTAATCAGTAATCAGTAATCAGTCTTGTGTTGAGAGTTAATTGTTAAATCCTTGAAACCCATATCTTTGGTCAATTGTTAACCTAACTACGACTTGTGCTACACACTAGACTCCAGACTCAAAACCTAAGTCAGGCTACTGATTACTGTTTTGTGTCACATACTGGACTCCAGACTCAAAACCTAAGACAGGCTACTGATTACTGATTACTGATTACTGATTACTGACTGTCTTGCTGATTTTGAAAATTCGACTAAAATTGACGATTAAAAGCGTTCTGGCAAGGTAGGGACTCTTCTGATGTTAAAGATCTACAGTACAGAGGAACTGATTCAGATTTTGAAGGAGGAGCGAAAAGCTTGCCTGAATGGGGAGCGTTTAAATTTAACGGCGACTCCGGCGGTTGGGAACCCAGTCATTGATTGCTTTCTGAAACCGGATGGAATTCAGAAGTTTACGGCTTATCAGCACTTTAAAGAAGCTGTCCATCAATATCAAATTCAATATCAAGTTTCGGGGATTGTTTGGCGACAGATTACAGTCCGAGGAAAAACGTTGTGTTTTCCCTTTGTCGATGAACAATTAATGGCTTTACCCTCGGATGTTGAACAATTAAAAGCGGCGAAATCAGAATTATTAGACTTTTGGTCTGACGTAACAAAGGGCATGGATCTTTATCTCAGTTTAAATGGGGGTAAAGATTATCGCCAAATTTCGGTCGAGGAAGTTTCCGCTATTTCCCAACGCACTGAATGGGCTTGTTTGTGGAAGTGGGAAAAAACGAGTTTTTTGGAAATGCTTTTACAATTAGGTTGGGGACAACCGGGAGAAGCCGGAGATCGGCGCGGGTGGCCCCATTCGGGCAGTGAAAATATCCATGCCGTTAACCCAGGTCAGCGTCCCATTTGTTAAAAGGACAAGGGAGCAGGGGAAGCGGGGGGAGCAGGGGAAGAGAGGACTATTTTTTCTGCCTCCTGCCTTTTTCCTTTTGCCTTCTGCCCTCTGCCTTCTGCCTCCTGCCTTCTTATGGGTTAAGAATAGCTAAATCAACGGAGGCTTCAATGCCTTTAATTAAACAAGATAGGGGAATAACGCCAGAAACAAAGACTAAATAACCTCGGACGGAATTGTCATAAAGTTGAAAGGTGGTATCTACCATTAAAACATAACGAACTTCATTTTTCCCTAACATTAATTCTTTGATTAAATCGGATAACGGTTCAATTTGAAAAGTCGGAACCGAAAAGCATAATTGGCAGCCCATTAAACTGCCTAACATACTAATATAGGAATTTAATAAAATATTGCCCACTTCTGTTAATACTTCACAGGCAGAGATGTTCAGATTCTGAAGGGGTTTTTCCGTTTGGGATCGCAGTAAATTCGTCAACATGACCGCAAAAGAATAATTTAAAAGTAAGAGGGCATCTCCATGAATTGTCCCTTTAAACGTTTGATGAACACTGGCAATGTCTTCATCAAAGGCATCGGAAAATTCCGTTAGTAATTTACTCAATGGGTATAAGGAAACGGTGGACACTTCCATCACCACATCAGAATCAACTAAATTCGATAAAGCGGTCGCTGTTCTTGTAGAAAGAACCATTTTCATAAATTCAGTTAAAGCCGTTTTCTGTTTCTCGGTGAGTAGCATAAGAATTAAGAATTAAGAATTTAAAAGGGAACAGGGAACAGAGAAGAAGCACGCTCTGACTGGTGATGTGTCCGACTGTAAAAGCCTTCTGCTATAAAATTTCTAAAATGGCTTCAGCCATTTGGTTTAGAGAAACAGTGCGATCGCTCAACCCCGACTCCACCACAGAACGAGGCATTCCATAGACCACACAGCTTTCTTCTGCTTCTGTAAAGATGCAGCCTCCATTAGATTTAATCCAAGCTGCTCCCTGTTTTCCATCAGAACCCATCCCCGTCATCACAATTCCCAAGACCCGATGACCATAAACTTCTGCCGCTGATTGAAACATCACATCCACAGAGGGACGGTGGGGTAAATCAAAAGGTTGGGCGACCAAACGGGTAATAATATTATTGCCTTGACGTTTAAAGGTTAAATGGCGTCCCGCCTGGGCAATAAACACCATCCCAGGACGCAAAATTTCTCCTTCTTGAGCTTCAACAACTTTAAGAGATGATAATTGATCTAATCGTTCTGCATACATTTTGGTATAACCAATCGGCATATGTAAAACAATTACAATCGGAACAGGTAAAGAACTCGGAAGCTGAGGAATTAAAAAAGTTAAAGCTTGAGGGCCTCCTGTAGAAATACCAATAGCAACTAAATCAATGGAACCTGAATTCAATGAAGGAGAAAAAGACGGTTTAGTAGAACTAGGTTCAACAACGGTTGAAACCGGAAGACGTTTGAGGGGAACATTGGCAGCCGTTTTAACTTTCTCAATTAATTCATCCGTAATTTCAAAGATTTTTTTTGTGGCCAAAGCCGTTGGTTTATGAACAAAATCTACCGCCCCAGCATCTAAAGCCTCCAACACCATTTCCCCACCTTCATTTGCAATACTCACCACAATGACAGGACAGGGATACTGTTTCATTTGTTTTTGCAAAAACTCAACCCCGTCCATTCTTGGCATTAATAAATCTAAAGTAATAACATCAATTTTATCTCCCATTACTTTCAGTTTTTCCAAGGCATCTTCCCCATCATAAGCCGTTTCTACGACTTCAATAAAAGGACTTCGGGACAGTATTTGTTTCATGACCTTACGCACATAAGCTGAATCATCAACCACCAAGACCCTTATCAGTTTGCTCATAAATTTTATTTTCCTTTCTTATATACAAAAGCGCGTTGAACTTCTTCTAATTCAAATTTGGTTTTTAACTTCAAAAGAGACTCTGAAGCACTAACAAATAAATATCCAGGGGTAAACATCTTTTCATAAAAAAAATTAACGGTTTTTAAAATAGATTCTTCCGAAAAGTAAATAAACACATTTCGGCAGAAAACAAAATGGGATTGGGCTAAATATTGAATATCTGAAGGAACGGATAAATTTGCAACTGACCAATTGATCCGCCGATGAATGTTAGTACAGATTCGCCATTCATTTCCGGTTTGAGAAAAATATTTATCTTTTAAAGATTCAGGAAGACTCCGAAAAGAATAATTTCGATATAATCCTGTTTTCGCTTTATTAATGGCTCTCAAAGACGCATCACTGGCATTAATTTCAATGGGAATCCGTTCAAACCAACCTGCTTCATTCAAAGCAATGGCAATGGACAGAGGTTCTTCTCCTGTGGAACAAGCAGCGCTCCAAATCCGTAACGGTTGACAGGGATAAGCTAAACTATAAAACTGCTTGGTATATAGGGGTAATAACACCTCAATAAGAACTTGAATTTGATCAAATTCTCGCCAGAAATATGTTTCAGGAACGGATAGAACATCAAACAAATGTTGCCATTCTTCTTGAGCAGATTGATCATATTTTAGCAGATAATAATAATCTAAAAAAGAGCCAAATCCTCGTTCCATGACACGAGGAGATAATTTATCAGCTAAAATATTTCGCTTAGAATTGTCATAGAATAACCCGGTTTTTTCATGGATTAAGTCTCGCAAAATAATAAAGATACTATCCGTCAAATTAGGGGGGTCAGATCGAAATCGCATTTTCAACTGTAAAAGACAAATAAGGCTATCATAAAATGCCAGTTATTGATGCAATCCTTTTTGAGCAGCCCGGCGCACGCTGGGAGAGGGATCATTACGGGCTAGAAGGGTCAGTTGTTCAGTACAATCTCGATTACCCAGATAAACTAAGGCACTAACCGCTGACGCCCGCACCCCTGGATCTTGATCATTAAGGGCACTGATCAGAATTGATGACGCTAAAGGATGTTTGAGCCGTTTCAAAACTTCCACCACGGTTCCTCGCACAACGGGATGGATATGATTTAAGCCTAAACTAATCGCTTCAATATATTCCGTTTTAACCAGATTGTTCTCACCGGCTCGAGAGGCTAACGCCGTAATACAATCCTCCCGACTGGTGGGGTCAACGGATAATTCTAGCAAGGCATTAATGGTGGCGGGGGTTCCCATCCGAGATAAGGACTCAATCGCCGCCTGAACCACTTTTTCTTCTGGATCAGCCGCAGCCATCCATTGTAAAGCCACCCCCGCCTCTTCTCCACCCCGTTCGCGGAAGGCATGGAGGGCATCTAAGCGCCGTTCTGCATCATTTGAGTTTAACGCCATTAACAAAGGCGCCACCGCATCGGAACTTTCAATCCAACCCAAAGCCATAATCGCTGCACGGGCGACATCCCCATGTTCCTGTTCGATTAGCTGAGTTAACAGCCCAATCGCCTTTTCCTGACTAATTTGGCTAAAGGCTAAGATCGCCGCCGCCCGCACGGGATCGGAAGTATCCTGTTCGACTAACTGTTGCAGCACAGCCGAAACTTGCATTAACAGATCCGCCTCTAAGGTGGCGATGACCGCCCCATCAATATCACTAATCGAACGAGCCGCCTGATACCGAACCCAAGACTCCTGATCCTGTAAGGCATCGAGTAAGTGGGGCAGGGCTTGGGCTTGTGTCCCTAACTCTCCCAAGGCATGAACCGCAGCAGACCGCACAAAGGTAGATTCCTCTTCGGATAAGGCTTTAACCAGAGTGGGGAGTACGCGGTCATCATCCAGGTAAGGCAATTGTTCGATCGCGGCTCGTCGCACTTTTTCGTCCTGATCTTGGGTGCATTCAAAGAGCAATTCTAGACAAGCTGGAAACGCAAAATAACCTGCTATTTTGACCGCCGATTCCCGTATTGTTGAGTCGGCATCTTGTAATAACAGGTAAATGCGATCGGGTAAAGCCGGATGACCCAAGGAATTAAGGGCGGCAATCGCCCCCAAACGCACGGAGGATTCTGTATGCCCTAATAAGTCTAATAACGCTTCAAACGCTCGCCCATCCCCAATTTGAGCTAAAGCTGTTGTGGTAATGGGGACTAATTCGGGATCAGAATTAAGTAAATTAATCAAAGCTGGAACGGCCCGATTATTACCAATTCGACCCAACGCCTTAACCGCCGCTTTGCGGGTTTCTAGGTCTGGGGCATCGAGTTGCGCCGTTAATAAAGGGGTAATCCGACTACCAAACCGGACTAAGGCATCAATAATCACATCCCGCAAAGGCGGATGACTCAAGAGTTCTGTCAAGGCTTTAGCAACGGTTTCTCCTTCCAACCAACCCAAAATCAAAACGAGATCAGAGAGTTCATTAGAATTCGCGGTTTTCGTAGCTTCGAGCAAGTTTTGAGTCCCGCTACTGGTAATCGCATGATGGGTTAAGTCGGCAATAAATTTTCCTTCTCCAAATTCCGTTTGATAGCGTCGATAAATTTTAGCAATGGCATGGGTCAAACTAATAATCGGAGTTTGGGGTTGATTTAAACAGGATGCTAGGGGAACCACAACTTCTGCATCCCCTAAATGACCTAAAACATCGCTAACTTGGCTGACTAATAACTCATCATCGAGTAAGGGGATCAGACGGGACGCAATCGTATGATCACCAATTTTCATTAATGCTTCTAAGGCGGGAAAGGCTAAAAAGAAGTCTCGTCCCAGGGCAATTTCTACTAATTTCTCGACGGCTTCCATGGCTTGTAGTTGTCCCAAGGCTTCAATGGTGTGATAGCGGACATTGGGATTAGGATCATTAAGAACTTCAATTAAAGCTGGAACTGCTCTGGAGTCATGACGTTCTCCCAAGGCTAAGGCGGTGTAAATTCGTAAATCGGGGTCAGAACTTTTTAAGCATTCAATCAGGGAAGGAATCGGGTCAATATTACTGAGAACCAACACCTGAAGCACACTGTTGAGAATATCAGGATTGCGGTGTTGTTCGCGCAGCAGACGCAATAAATCTTGCGTAATATTGGGATCATTCTGCATTGCTAAATTATCAACGGCTTCCCGGCGCACCCGCCAATTTAAGGTTTTTTCGATTAACGGCATAAGTTGCACAGCGACACTAGCATCCCCCATGTGCATTAAGGCATCGAGGGCAGGAAAGGCTAAGAAAAAATCTTGAGATTGAGCAATTTCTAATAAGGGATTAATGGCATCTTTTGTTTTCATTAAGCCGAGGGCTTCAATGGCATGATATCGCACATTTTTATCCGGATCTTTTAAGGCTTCAATTAGTGCCGGAATCCCACGGGGATCATTGCGCTGTCCCAAGGTTTGGGCTGCATAAACGCGAAGATCAGTATCGTTCTGTTTCAAACATTCAATTAATGCCGGAATCACATCAACTCGACTTAATGCCAAGACTTGAATGACACTATTAACAATTGTGGCATTCCGATGTTCTTGTCGTAGTAGTTGTACCAGTTCTGCGGTAATTTGCGGATTATAACTCGCCGCTAATCGTTCTACAATTTCGCGCCGTCCTTGCCAACCTGATACTCCTTGTAAAGCACCCATTAACTGGTAGTTTTCTGAACAAAGGTCAGGAATCTGGAGATCCGACGAGGATGAGCCTAATAATTCATCAAGCTCTGTTTCTATTTGTTGTTCACGATTAGATGGGTGTTCGGGATTGAGTTGTTCTGCGATTTCTTGTTCTTGTTCTCGCCGAAGCGTGACATCCTCTAAAGTAACGATTGTACCAACAATCACCTCTTTTTCCCGCAGGGGAGCAATGGTGACGCGCTGCTGCATCCGTTCAAAATGTTTAGAGGGTATTAAGGGGGAGCAAGGAATTAAATAATGGTGAAATGCAGGTGCTAAGGTTTCAATCACACCTTCATTAACGACCCGTTTAAACCGTTCTAGTAAACCCCGCTTTTCTAAGTCAGGAATCAGATCCGTCAGATGTTTTCCACAACTGGTTTCTGCTTTAATTCCCGTTAGTTCTAGTAGTCTTGTATCCCAAGAACGGATGATTAAGTTTCTATCCGTTGTAAATATCCCAATTGTCATAAATCAGTTATCAGTAAATAGTTATCAGTAAATAGTTATCAGTTATCAGTTATCAGTTATCAGTCGTCAGTCAACAGTTATCAGTCATTAGAGACGCTTCATTGCTTGTCTGTACTCAGTTGTCAGTGATCAGTGATCAGTGATCAGTAAAATAGTTATTAGTAATGACTCAGAGTGTGAGCCGTCATCAGTTAATCGTTAACTCTTAATAATCGAATATTAACTGTAAGCTGTACAAGCATCTTGATTAACTGTTGACTTTGAACTATTAACTTTTGTACTGGTGATGTCTCCGACTGATGACTGATAATTGATGACTGATTACTGTTGACTGATGACTGATTCAATCGATTGAATTTGCTGTTGAGAAAGTTGTCGGGTATTGTCCAGTCCTTGTAAGATCATCTCAAAATTTTGTAATTGTTCCAAATTAGTAGTCCGAATCTTCTCAATTGGTTTAGTAATCTTTTCCACTCCTTCCATCATGTCTTGGATAGCATTCGCTTGTTCACGCATGGCTTTTGCCACTTGTTCAGATTGTATCCGCATCCCTTCAACCGCGGTGGTGATTTGGGAAGCCGCAGTTGCCTGTTCCAGCATTTCTTGAGTCACACTGGAAATTAAGCGAGATAACCGTTGTGTTTCTTGAGAAATGCTTTCCCCCGCTAGGGACTGTTCTGATAAAGCAGAATCAGTGGTAATCATCCTTCGACGCATGGACTCCACCGCCTGCATAATCTGGTTTGTCCCTTTACTTTGTTCCAAGGTCGCTTTACGAACTTGTCCCGCCAGACTCGTGGTATTTTGAGCGGCTTTAATGACATCACGGGCGGCGGTCGCCTGTTCATTCATGGCTTTGGTAACTTGTTGGGCGATGGTTCGCATCTGTCGGGTAGATACCACAATACCTTGAACGGTTTTCGATTGTTCATTGGTGGCTTTGGCTACTTCTCGCGCCTGGGTGGCGGTGGTATTAATTGCGGTCACCACCGTTTGACCTGCGACGATTTGTTCTTCACTGGCTTTAGCAATTTGGCTGACCAGTTGGGTTGTTTGTTCCACGCCGGAGAGGATTTTTCTTAGTCCTCCTAATCCTTCTTCGGCTAAACTGCCACTATCTTCGGCAACCTTTAACCCTTCAGTGGAGGTATGAACGGCATCTTGAGCAACAATTTGTAAAGCTTTAATAATAGCGGCAATATCTGCTGTGGCTTGGGCCGCGCGGTCAGCTAAATTCCGAATTTCCTCCGCTACAACGGCAAAGCCCCGTCCCGCATCTCCCGCCCTTGCGGCTTCAATTGACGCATTTAAGGATAGCAAATTTGTACGTTCTGAAATTAAGTTAATCGTATCCACAATACTGCTAATTTCGTTCGTGCGTTTGCCCATATCCCGAATTACATCCGCCGATTTCACCATCGACTCTTGCACCCGTCCTAACCCTTGAATCGCTTTTTCAATCGCTTTTCCGCCAATGTCCGCATCTCGCATCACACTCCGAGTAATTTCATCGGCTCTTTGGGTGAGGCTGCTAATGGAACGAATGGATCGATCTAATTGTTCACTAGAGGTCGCAGCAGAAGTGGCGACTTCCGTAATTCGTTCTCCGTTTTGTGCCACGCCTACCACCGACTGGGCCATTTCTTCCATTGATGTGGAAACTTCTTCAACGGTAGCGGCTAGGTTTTCTGTGGTGGCGGTGACTTCTTCAATGGAAGCAGCCATTTCATTAATAGAAGCGGTGGTTTCTTCGGCGGCGGCGGTTAAATCATCAGCATTTTGAGCCACACCACCAATGGAAGCCGACATTTCTTCAATGGAAGCAGCCGTTTGATTGACGGCGACAGCTAAGTTTTCTGTATCTCCACTCACGCTTCTAATAGACGCCGCCATCTGAGTCATCGCAGTCGTAACTTGGGCTGCGGAATCTGCCATTTCTTGGGATGTCTTGGCGACATTTTGAGTGGTTTTACTGCTTTGTTCAATGGAAACACTCGTTTGTTTAATCCCCGTTGCTAATTCGGCGGTATTGCTGGTGACTTGTTCAATGGATGCCCCAATTTCATTCATCGAAGAGATTAACACTTCTCCAGAATTTGCCGCAGATTCCACATAGGTTGCCATGGATTTTAAGGAAGCCACCATTTGGTTAATTCCGGTAAAATTTTCTTCTAAAAGGCGGTTTTGCGATCGCGACATTGAAAAAAATTCTTCCAAATATTCAGTTAAGTCTTGAGTGAACTTGAGAGGTTTATAATTATTTTTTTTTCCAGGTTTTAACTCTCCTGAATTCACATCAGATCTGGGTGAATTTACGGAGCGAGAATCAAACTTTCCTGAGCGGTTCTTAGCCATAATTTTCCTCAGTTTATAAATTTTAAATTATCAAAAAATATTGGACAAAAGTTTTCCTGACTCTTGAATCTTAGCAACCCTATTCTTAATTCTTAACTCAAAGCTTCCATTTTTAAAATTATAACTGACTTGTATTTCTGTGTGAATTAATTTATTAATTCTTAAAGGTTTTAACTTTTAATTTTTAACTCGTCTGCTTTTGGCTCAGGAAGAATTAATAATTCATCAACATTCAACAGCAGAATCACACGCTTACCCAGGGTCGCAATTCCCGATAAATATCGGCTGCTTAAACCGGATATTGATTCAGGAGGCGGTTGAATTGAAGCTTGAGGAATTGCTAAAAATTCCCTAGCTGTATCCACAATTAACCCAACTGTGCGATAACTCGTATGAATAACAATTAAACGAGTCCTGAGATCATAGGCTTTTTTTTCTAAGTTAAATCGAACTCTTAAATTAATAGCAGGAATCACTTGTCCACGAGAAAAAACAACCCCTTCAACAAAGGATAACGCATTAGGAACCGGAGTAATTTTTTCAATCATTTCCATTTGCTGTACCCATTGTGATCGAATGCCGTAGGTTGTTTCAGCAAGTTCAAATAAAATATAAGTTTCAGTGGCGGTTTGTAGTTCTGACATAACAGTCACCAGTAATCAGTAATCCGTAATCCGTAAGAGCGTGCTTCTTCCCTATTTCCTAATTCTTAATTCTTAATTCTTAATTCTTAATTCTTAATTCTTAATTCTTAATTCCTAATCCCTCGACCTTTTTTAAGACGGATTAAAACCCCGACATCT
>JBMDYE010000125.1:0-2672 GCA_048595135.1 Planktothrix sp.
TCAAAACGGCTTTTGTTTCTGCATAGATATATTTTACCCCTAAATGTTTAGCCATCATCTCAAAAATACTTTGTTCAGTAAAGGGTTTTCTAATAAAATCATCACATCCGGCGGAAAGGACAATCGCTTTTTCTTCTTCTAGGACACTCGCCGTTACCGCAATAATGACCGTGGCGTTGCCTTTTGTTGTGGATTTAATATATTTAGTTGCTTCGTAACCATCCATCATAGGCATTCGCATATCCATCCAGATTAAATGTGGTTCCCATTCCTGCCAAATTGCGATCGCTTCAATTCCATTACTGGCTTCTTTGATCTCAAATCCTAACGGGGTTAAAAGTTTATTTAATAATTGGCAATTAATCGCTTTATCATCGACGATCAGAATTTTATACTGAGGTTGATTCGGTGCGAGTCCTAAAATCTGTTGACGGGTTTCTGTTGGTAATGTTGTCCGATCTTGACCGAGTTTGGCTTGAATGTTAAAACTGAAGGTTGTCCCTTTTCCTAACTGGCTTTCCACTAGAATATCTCCCCCCATCAGTTGTACAAATTTGCGACTAATGGCTAATCCCAACCCTGTCCCTTCTTGCATTTCTTTTCCTGATTGCGTTTGGCTAAACGTATCAAATAATTTCGGTAATTCGCGGGATGAAATTCCCACCCCTGTATCTCGCACTTTCCAAGTGAGTGTCACAACATCTGTTGAGTCTTCTTCGAGTTTCTCGACTGTTAAAATCACACCGCCATCTTTTGTAAATTTAATGGCATTCGTGAGTAAATTAATTAACACTTGACGCAGTTTTACTTGATCCATGTAGAGATAACGGGGAACGGTTTCCCCTCGGTCAACGATTAATTTTAATCCCCCATTCATGGCTCGAATATGGAGCATATCTTCTAACTCGTTGAGTAAGCCATATAGATCAAAATTGCTTGGGTTCAATGTGGTTTTCCCCGCTTCAATTTTCGATAAATCGAGAATATTATTAATTAAGGTTAACAGATACTCGCCACTCCGATAGATGATTTCGGCATTCTCGTATTGTTCAGGCGGCATATCGTTTGCCCTTAACATGATTTGGGAAAACCCTAAAATCCCATTCAAAGGCGATCGCAATTCATGGCTCATATTGGCAATAAATGAACTTTTCGCTTGATTGGCGACTTCGGCTTTTTCTTTGGCAATTTCTAATTGTTCTGTGCGTTCTTTTACCCGATTTTCTAAGGTTTCAAAAGAGGTTTTTAACTGACTCGCCATCTGATTGAAAGAATCGGTTAAGGTTTGGAGTTCAGAAACCCCTTTAATTTCTACAACTTGACTTAGTTTACCCTCAGCGATCGCCCGGCTTGCCTGACTCAATCGCTGAATGGGTGTAGCAATTAAATTGGAGGTTATGATTCCTAATGCTGTGGAAATTATTAAAGTTAATAGACAAAGAAAAAGTGTGATTTTGGTATTAACATTAATAGTTTCCATAAAATCAGATTCGGGAATTACTGTCACCAATAACCAATCCAGTCCATATTGATCTTGATAAGATAAAACGTGAGCAAATAGGGTATTTCCCTGAACTGCGACTCTGAAATTTAGGGTTTGGGGAATCTGATTAAAATTCCCATATTGTTGTTTGAGGTGAGTTGCGATCGCCCTTGTCCAAGCATCTTTACTTTGCATGGCAGGTAAGCGAATTGGTTTTCCTTTCTTATCCTTAAGATAGGGAGTTTCTAGGGTTGAGGATGCAACTAAATCACCTCCATGATCAAGGATAAAGGTTTGTCCTAAAGGCGAAAATTTTAGATTATTTAAAAATGTACTAATTCCAGATAAAGTTATGCTACTGTTAAAAATACCTTGAAATTTTCCCTGAGCATCATAAACTGGAACGATAGCACTTATTCCCAAGAGAACGGGTACTTTATAAACATAAATCTGCGACCAAATTTGTCTGCTCGCTCCTTTACCCTCTTTATACCAAGCCGTTTCTCGTGTATCGACTAATGCTTTAAACTTCACTAATTTTTGACTTTTACCTTGAGAATCCAATAGATAGAAGTTCCGTTTTTTTATATCTGGTAGCCTACTTTCTTCAAAAAAGATTGTTCCTTTTTGCAGATTTTCCCCGGTTAGCTGACGGGATACAGCCAAAAATTCTGGACTGAGAATGCGTTGATAGGAGATCATTTCTCCTTGAGTATTGGCAAACATATTCATTGTGAGGGAGGGAGATAAAGTGATCTGTTGCCAAAAATACTGACGCAGGGAGTCAAAGTCATTCAGGCTAATAACACCCTGTTGGAAAGCCTGATAATTAATGGCTACGGTTTGCCTTTGAATTTCTAAGGTATGATCGAGGTGATCTTTAATCCGATTTCCGGCTTGATTCATCACCTGATTGGCTAAGTTTTCTACAGCCTGTTGTCCACTGCGATAGGACAAATAACCCACTAACCCCACTGCACCCACAATTTGCACCACAAAAGGCACAATTAACACGACTCGGAGCGGGATTTTTCGGTTTTTTTTAAAGGCACTAACTAGAGGTCTGAGCATGGTTTATTAAGGGTTCAGTCAGGTCAATAATTCGTTCAAATTCAAATTGACGTAGTATTTTTGTTAGAGATTCTATCAAATCAGTTTCGGCTTCGGGAATTTCTGTGATTAATTCCAT
>JBMDYE010000126.1:0-5461 GCA_048595135.1 Planktothrix sp.
TCAAAACGGCTTTTGTTTCTGCATAGATATATTTTACCCCTAAATGTTTAGCCATCATCTCAAAAATACTTTGTTCAGTAAAGGGTTTTCTAATAAAATCATCACATCCGGCGGAAAGGACAATCGCTTTTTCTTCTTCTAACACACTTGCGGTTACCGCAATAATCGCAGTAGCATTGCCTTTTGTTGTGGATTTAATAGATTTTGTGGCTTCATAACCATCCATCACAGGCATTCGCATATCCATTAAGATTAAATGGGGTTCCCATTCCTGCCAAATTGCGATCGCTTCTTTACCGTTACAGGCTCCTTTAAGTTCAAATCCTAACGGTTCTAATAACTTAATTAATAATTGACGATTAATCGCTTTATCATCGACGGTGAGAATTTTGTATATGGGTTGACCGGGAACTAATCCTAACACTTTTTGATGGGTTACTGTCGGTTCTATCTGACTTTGGTGAACGGGTTTTGCTTCAATCGTAAACGAGAATGTTGTCCCTTGACCTCGTTGGCTTTTGACGGTAATTTCTCCCCCCATCAATTGCACAAATTTGCGACTAATGGCTAATCCTAATCCGGTTCCTTCTTGACTTTCTTTTCCCGCTTGGGTTTGGGCAAATGCTTCAAATAATTTCGGTAATTCTGCTTCGGAAATTCCGACTCCCGTATCCTGTACTTGAAACTGAAGTCTGACAATATCTGTTAAGTCTTGAGGTTCCTCAAACACCTTTAAAGTAACGCTACCTTCGGATGTAAATTTAATGGCATTACTGAGTAAATTAATTAAGACTTGACGCAGTTTTACTTCATCAGTACCAATATAACGAGGTAGCGTTTCACTCCGTTCAAAGATTAAGTTTAATCGGGCATTACTCGCTTTTAAAGCTAGCATATCTTCTAACTCATCCAGCAGTTGATATAAATCAAAATTTGTCGGATTTAAGGTGGTTTTTCCCGCTTCGATTTTCGATAAATCCAGAACATGATTAATTAAGGTTAGTAAGTATTCTCCACTGCGATAAATAATCCCAGCATTTTCAGATTGCTCTGAGGGAAGATTGCTGTCTCGGATCATCAATTGGGAAAAGCCAAGAATGGCATTCAGTGGCGATCGCAATTCATGACTCATATTGGCAATAAAGGTACTTTTGGCTTGATTAGCAACTTCGGCTTTTTCCTTAGCAATGACTAATTCTGCGGTGCGTTCCTGAACGCGATTTTCTAAAGTTTCAAAGGCGGTTTTTAGCTGAGTTGCCATATTATTAAACGCATCGGCTAAGGTTTGCAGTTCAGAAACCCCTTTAATTTCCACCGTCTGGCTCAATTCTCCACTGGCGATGGCGCGGCTAGCTTGACTTAAACGTTGAATCGGTTTTGCAATCAAATTTGAGGTGATAATTCCTAACCCAGTCGCAATCAACAACGTGAGTAAACAGAGTAAAATCGTCCTGTGATTATTCGCCTGAATTTCTGCCATAAATTGCGATTCAGGAACGACAATAATCACACGCCAATCTAAACCATATTGATCTTGATAAGGAATCACTCGGACAAACGGATGTTGCTCAATATTAGGACGGAGTAAGACAGGTTTATTAATCGCCTTTAAGCTGCCAAATTCTTGTCTTAAATACTGTGTGACTTCACGAATAATGGGGGTACGACTCTCCAGTGCATTCAGCCGAGTAATGGTGACGTTACCCTTCACTTTATAGAGAGGATCAGAACTAGGAGAGTCATTAATCGGGGATTCCTGATCGGAAGTGGCAACCATTAATCCTGATGGTTCTACAATAAAAATATGCTCTAATTGTTTGTTTGTTAAGTTTTTTAGAAAGTCACTAATGAGTAAAAGATCTAAATTAATACCCAATACACCTAGCAGCTTTTTTTGGGGGTTATAGATGGGGGTACTGGTTGCAATTGCGATAATATCATGTCCCGTATTCCAGCCATAAATAGAACTCCAGATGGGTTTACCTGCTTTCACCGCATCCACATACCAAGGAAATTTTCGGGGCGGAATTGAGGTTGGACTGTAAGGAATCACCTTTATCACCTGAAGCCGATTCCCTTTGTGATCAACTGAATAGACCCGATGTTCACTATTGTCTGATAATCGTTCGTCGAGTCCAAACTCATTCGGCTTTTGCATCTGGCGACGACTGACACCGATATAACCGCCGTTATCATTACTAAAACCAACGGTCGTAAAATTGAAGGTTTGTACCTGGCGATAAAAGTATTTTCCCATCGCCATAAAATTATTCAAATTTAAGATTCCTGACTCGAAAGCATCAACATTAGTATGATTGATTTCTTTCGCTTTACCTAAATAACTATCAAGATGTTGTTCAATCCGCTTACTAGTTTGTGTCATCAATTGATCAGCCAGCTTCTCAACAGCTACTTGTCCACTACGATAGGACAAATAACCCACTAACCCCACTGCACCCACAATTTGCACCACAAAGGGCACAATTAACACGAATCGAAGCGGAATTTTTCGGTTTTTTTTTAAAATACTCATGAAAGGTCTACTCATGGGTTATTAAGGGTTCAGTCAGATCAATAAGCTGTTCAAATTCAAATTGACGGACTATTTTTGTTAGAGATTCTATCAAATCAGTTTCGGCTTCGGGAATTTCTGTGATTAATTCCATCACGATGTTAAGATTAGCTTCTAAGGCAGCATTGTAGAGTTGCTTAATCCACTCCTGAGACATCACCGTTAAACTTTCTGAAGTGATTTCCTGATGGGAAGAAGGATTGAAAACCGCTTTTGTCTCTGCATAAATATACTGAACTCCTAAGTGTTTAGCCATCATCTCAAAAATGCTGTGTTCAGTAAAGGGTTTTCTAATAAAATCATCACATCCGGCGGAAAGAACGATCGCTTTTTCTTCTTCTAACACACTTGCCGTTACCGCAATTATGGCAGTGGCATTCCCTTTTGTGGTTAATTTAATAGATTTTGTGGCTTCATAACCATCCATCACAGGCATTCGCATATCCATTAAGATTAAATCCGGTTCCCATTCCTGCCAAATTGCGATCGCTTCTTTACCGTTACAGGCTTCTTTGAGTTCAAATCCTAACGGTTCTAATAACTTAATTAATAATTGACGATTAATCGATTTATCATCGACGGTGAGAATTCTGTAAATCGGTTGACCGGGAACTAATCCTAATACTTTTTGTCGGGTTTCGAGAGATTCATTGTTAACGATTTGACCCTGTTTTACTGGAAGTTGAAAGTAAAACGTTGTCCCTTTTCCCCGTTCACTTTCAACGGTAATCTCTCCCCCCATTAGTTGTATAAATTTTTGGCTAATGGCTAACCCTAATCCGGTGCCTTCTTGCATTTCCTTTCCGGCTTCGGTTTGGGTAAAAGCCTGAAATAGTTTGGGCAGTTCTGCGGGAGCAATCCCAACTCCTGTATCTCTAATTCTGAAGCGGAGAATAATAAGATCCATCGATTCTTCGTTATCTTTAACGGCACTGAGGACAATGATTCCCTTGGGTGTAAATTTGATCGCATTACTCAGTAAATTAATCAGAATTTGTCGCAATTTTACTTGATCCGTACAGATATAACGAGGCAGAGTTTCTCCCCGTTCAAAGATTAATTTTAATCCGGCATTCTTAGCTCGAAGCTGGAGCATATCTTCTAACTCATCTAGCAAGTGATATAGATCAAAATGACTCGGATTTAAGGTGGTTTTTCCCGCTTCAATTTTCGATAAATCGAGAATATTATTAATTAAGGTTAACAGGTACTCCCCGCTGCGATAGATGATTCCGGCATTTTCGTATTCTTCTGGAGGGAGATGAGGGGTTCTTAACATTAATTGCGAAAAGCCTAAAATCGCATTCAAGGGCGATCGCAATTCATGACTCATATTGGCAATAAAGATACTTTTGGCTTGGTTTGCGGCTTCGGCTTTTGTCGCAAGTTCTTTGGCTTTCGCTTCACTGTCTTGTAAATCTCTAGTGCGGTTAAAAACTCGTTCTTCTAATTCTACATTGGCTTTTTGTAAGCTGAATTTAGCGGTGTGGTTTTCTGCTACAATTGCCAAGACAACCATCATCGTCACTGCAATGACAGCAATAAAAATTTGCAATAATAATAGAGAATTGCTTTGGACAGCAACTTGGTAAAAAAAACCGATTTTTGAGGCTGTTGTTATCCCAGCACTCATCGCTGTTATTGTTACTAATAATGTCGTAATTTTAGTACCAAACCGAAAGGCCGACCAAAGTAAGGGGGGTAATAGCAAATATTCGACAGGTTGGCTTTTCGCAAAGGTCAAATAGGCAACAATGGTTAAACTAGCGACGGCGGCAACAATTTCCCAATGTTGTCGAGGAGATTTGATCTGAGAATCCTTGAGAGACTGTCCCCAAGCTAACAGCAGAGGGGTAAAAACCAGAATTCCGACCGCATCGCCAATCCACCAATTCCAGAACACCTGTAAAAAATCACCCCAAGCGGTGAACCCCGCTAGAGTAACGGCGACTATCCCAATCACTGTTTGCAAGACAGTTCCACTCAATAAGGCGCAGACGGTAAAAATTACGACATGGTTAACTTGCTGCAACGGGTAGCTTGTCCCTGTGAAGTGAAGAATCAATGTGACGGAGAGGATTGAACCCAAGGTGGTGCCACCTGCGCCTAAAGCAGCCAGGAGAAGGGGTGCACCATTAAGCATATTGCCAAAAAAGGCGCCTAAAAAGATTCCCAACCCCTGCGATCTCCCCCACATTAATAAGGATGCGATCGCCAAACCCGCAGGAGGCCAGATCGGGGAACCATATTGTGACATCGGGATTAGATCCAGCACTAACCCAGCAATGATGGCGTAGCTAACGGTGATCGCTAGAACTTGAGCTAACCATCGGCTATTTTTACCCCTAAACCAACTCACCCTTTCCAACAGTAATAACTTGAAATTCATCAATTGCTACTTAAATTGGAATCAAACCCTAGTTTTTATCTGTGATTATATCAATGAGTTCCTGGTTATTCTATAGTGCTACGCATTAGGAAACAAGCAACAGAGGGGAGCGGAAAAAGTTATTAGCCACTACAGCAATTATTGGTAGCAAACATTTAAGGAAAAAATACTAATCAAGATTAATCACACGGTGGGCAAAGCCCACCCAACGATTAGACAGCGATTTTTTGATTGATTTTTTCTGATGCAGAAATCACTTCTTGCCGCGCCCACCGATCTGCTTCTAAAATATCTTCTAAACTGGGATCTTGACGGTTATCAATTCGATGGCGATCGCAAGTCGATTCAATTAACCGAGGAATATCTAAAAACTCTATTTTTTCATCTAAAAACAACGCAACGGCTTGTTCATTTGCCGCATTTAAAACCGCAGGCATCGAACCCCCAGCCCGTCCGGCGGCATAAGCTAAAGACATACAAGGATATTTTTTATTATCGGG
>JBMDYE010000127.1:0-10233 GCA_048595135.1 Planktothrix sp.
TTTCAAATTTTTTAGCATTTTCGGGGCGTAGTTCCGGTAAGACTCGCACCACTTCGGGAATGATTTCCCCGGCTTTCCGTACTATTACGGTGTCACCAATATGCAAATCTAACTCCGCAACGCGATCGCGGTTATGTAAAGTAGCCCGTTGAACTGTAGTTCCCGCCAGTTGAATGGGGGCGAGTTCAGCAACGGGGGTTAAGGCGCCTGTTCTCCCGACTTGTACGGTAATTGATTTAACTTCAGTCGGCGCTTCTTCTGCGGGGTATTTGTAAGCGATCGCCCAACGGGGGAATTTTTGAGTAAACCCTAACTGTTCTTGCAGAGATAAGGGATTAATTTTAATGACCACCCCATCCGTCATATAAGGTAAATGATGCCGTTCTTGATCCCAATTTTCGCAATATTGAATCACTTCATCTAAACTAGAACAAAGTTGACGATTGGGATTCACTTTAAACCCCATTTTTTGTAGAAATTCTAAATTATCCCATTGGGTTTTAGGCGGATTAATCTCAAGATTATCCTTTTGGGGAATATGCAGCGTATAAGCAAAAAAATCGAGTTTTCGTTGGGCTACAATTTTAGAATCTAATTGTCTTAAGGTTCCGGCTGCTGCATTTCGGGGATTGGCAAATAACGTCTCTCCGGCTTTTCTTCGGTCTTGATTAATGAGTTCAAATATGGTTAAAGATAAAAATGCTTCTCCGCGAACTTCCACTAAATCAGGCGGATTTTCTAATGCTAATTTTAAGGGAATTGAACGAATGGTTTTCACATTTTGGGTGATTTCTTCCCCCATCACTCCATCGCCTCTTGTTGCCCCTCTAACTAAAATTCCGTTTTGATAAGTTAAGGCTAAGGCAGAACCATCTATTTTTAATTCACAAATATAAGTCGGGTGATCCGAGGCAATTTTTACTATTTTTTGTCCTCGATCTTGCCAGGCTTTTAATTCCTTAAAATTAAAGGCATTTTCTAAACTATAAAGAGGGATATTATGTTTAACGGATTGAAATTGAGTAGCGGGTCTCTCTCCAACTCGCTGAGTGGGACTATCAGGGGTAATCAGTTCAGGATATTGTTGTTCTAAATCTTGCAGTTCTCGATACAGTTGATCGTAAACTGAATCCGGCAGGGTCGGTGCATCTAGCACATAATATTCATAACTTGCTTTCTGCACTAATTGTCTTAATTCTTGAATTCGTTTCTGAATTTCTGCCGTTGCTTGTGACACAGTGAGTTCCCCAAGATATGCGCCGAATTAACATTTTTTATATTGTCATTAAAAAATCGATTGTAGGGGCGGGGTCTTCCCGCCCAGGTTGCCAGGACAAGCGAAATTATAGGTTCAGTTCCGTTAACTCACTAAATTTCCGAGTCGGTTGTTCAGAAGCGTTTCCGTTAGTTTCATAATCTGTTTTACCACCTCCATTGAGTTCGGCGGGAAACTGACTATTAATGCCTTGTAAAATTCGAGATTCATTTTCAACTTGGAACACATTAGCATAAAGATTAGCCACAATTTGTTTACCTTCTTGAGTGAGTTCCAAATATTTGAGAGCGGCGGGAATATAAGGAAATACCCCATTCCAATAAAATTTGGCATAATTTCTGCGTAAATCTCCTGGGGTTTTATAGCCTAAGACTTTGTTAGTTCCCACTTCTTCAAATTCATAAAATAAAGAACTAATTTTTTTCAAATAGCGGGGATCGCTCAGTTGACCAATTAAATCAGCGGCTCTAGCTAATCCTGAATAATTGTGTCGATCTTGATGGGTTTCATCGGCGGGAACTGGAAAACGAGTGAGTTCAATATTCCGTTTAATTTGTTCTGCATCGATTAATAAATGACCGCCAAACCGTTCATCAATGATTAATTTTCCCCGATCAACATGATAAGGCGTTAAACTAGCGGAGGTTGCCCCAACAGAAATGGAAACCATCCCATCTCCAATTCCCGTTGCATAGATTCCTAACGATTCTTGATCCTGGCGACAAACCCCTTTCACATAGCCAATATCATGACAAAGCAAAGAAATGATAAAATGAAGCCAATCTTCAGGGGTAACGCCGCCTTCGCGAATATGTTTTCCGCGTAAAATTTCTTGCCCCACTAACGTCACTAACATCGTATGTTCGACGTTATGATAAAGGGCATCACAATTGGCAATATTTTCTAATGCCATTGTTCCCGCCCAAGCGATAATCTCTGGGTAATCGGGTTTAAATCTCCCATAGGTACGGCGGTATCCAGTTTGTAACTGTTGAACAAACGCATCAATTAAAATGGCTGTGGCATTAAACATAATAATCACTGGAATGAAGAATAGGAGATCCAACAACTTTACGGGTGTTGATTGGGAGTCCCAGCTTGTTACAGAAAATCAAGTTAAATTTTAAACGTTAGTTTTATTATATTCCACCCAGAACCCAGATTGGCATCAGTAAGTTTACTGTATTAATTTTAATCGGGCTGTTAAATTTCCTAGAGTTTGGACTTCCGTAAGAAAAAGCGAGATGATCGGATTTATAACTAATAATTGACGATTTAACCGATTTAAATCTAGTTTAGCTAAAATAATTGATTAGGGTGTCTAACTGAAGCTAGTAAAATTTGTGACACTCCTATCTAGGTTAACACTATGACATCAGCAGTTGATCCGACCCTGATTGATACGTTAAAAAATACTCCCTTCCCTTATGATACCCTGTTCGGCAATGATAGTTTAGGTAATAATACGGTGGATGGCGGCGGCAGCAGCACCGTTGATGGGGGCGGAAGTGGGGGGAGTGATACATCCTCTGCACCGACACAACAAATTGATGATACCAATGGCGGTAGTTTACAAGGCGGTGGCTCATCGGAACGCTTGATTGGAAATTCTGGCCCCGATACGATCACAGGAGGAGCCGGAGGCGACAGCATTTATGGTGCGGGTAATACTGATTTCTTAGATGGAGAAGCGGGAAATGATTGGATCAATGGCAATCAAGAGTTAGATTATCTGTTTGGTAGTGAAGGAGATGATACCCTCATTGGCGGTCAGGGTGGGGATGCTCTTGATGGTGGATTGGGAAAAAACGTCTTGTATGGCGAGGTCGCTAATGATACCTTGATTGGCGGGGCTGATCAAGATACTCTCTATGGTGGGAAAGATAACGATTTCCTCCAGGGCGGAGATGGTGATGATTATCTATCCGGCGATCGCGGTCAAGATCTATTATATGGGGTAGCCGGACAAGATACCTTCGTGATTAGTATTAATTCAGGTGGCCCCCTTCAGAGCCAAGCTGATATTATTACGGATTATGTGGATGGAGAAGATATTATTGGTTTATTGGGGATTAATCAAAGTGACTTAACCACTGAAGCTGCCACTTTAGAAGGGGGACAAGCGGGGCTATATATTCTGACTCGTGATAACAACACCCCCATTTATCTGGCGTTTCTTCCGAGTATTACAGATAACCCCTCTGGAGGCGATTTTCAAACGTTTTAAACAGTTCAAATCTATCATTTTTTCTAAAAAATTTAACCATAATGCAAGGGTTTCTTAACTTAAATAAACCTGCGGGATTCACCTCCCATGACTGTGTGGCGCGAGTGCGTCGTTTGTTGCGTTTGAAGCGAGTTGGACACGCAGGAACCCTTGATCCGGCTGCAACAGGTGTATTACCCATTGCATTAGGAAAAGCCACTCGTTTGTTGCAGTTCTTACCGTCTCAAAAAGCTTATCAAGCCAGAATTCGGTTTGGAGTCACCACCACCACCGACGATTTAGAAGGGGAAACGTTAACCCTTCAATCAACACCCGAATTAAACTTAGAAGAAATTCAAAGGATTCTCCCTCAATTTATCGGTAAAATCGAACAAATTCCTCCTCGTTATAGTGCCATTCAAGTTCAAGGAAAACGCCTTTATGATTTAGCAAGAAAAGGAGAAGTAGTTGAAATTCCCACTCGAACTGTAGAGGTTTTTCAGATTGAGATCTTAAACTGGTTTTCCGGGGAATTTCCTGAGTTAGAGGTGGCGATCGCCTGTGGTTCAGGAACTTATATTCGCTCCATTGCCCGTGATTTAGGGACAATGGTGAAGACCGGAGCCACGTTAGCGTCTTTAATCCGTACTGAAAGCAGTGGTTTTGAGCTAAAAAATAGTCTAGATCTTGAAACCTTAGAAATGCAAATTCAAGAACAACTTTTTTCTCCTGTTTCTCCCACCCTAGCGTTACAGCACCTAAACAAGATTATCCTCGTTCCTGAACAGGCGAAACGCTGGTGTCAGGGACAATCGTTATTAATAGAATCAAAAGTTGCCGATCCTGATCCGATCTGTGTTTATGATCAAAAAGGGGAACTACTGGGAATTGGAATTCATGCTCAAACTGAAACGGCTCTTGTTCTGAAACCTCAAGTGGTTCTCAGTGAAACGTATAGCACAAGGCAGGAGGAAAATGCTTAATTATTCAGGCTCACAGCCTTCATAAATGTCCTAATCGATGCTTCGACTGCTAGACTTATGAAAATTATACTCATTACCTTAATTCGAGGCTATCGGCTGCTGATTTCTCCCTTATTTCCCCCCGTTTGCCGTTTCCATCCCACCTGTTCCCAATATGCCATTGAAGCGATTGAACGGTTTGGAATTTTTCAGGGGAGTTGGTTAGCAACGCTGCGAATTTTACGGTGTCATCCCTACCATCCTGGGGGGTATGATCCCGTTCCTGAGAAACCAGAAAAATAACTGATACAAAAATGGGGTAGACCAGCTACCCCATTCTCTTAATCCAAGTTAAGACTTAGAATAGTTCAAAGTCACCCGCAGTAATATTGGGATTACCTGCGAATTGAGCAACTTCTTGAGCAGAACCACCATCTAGATAGAATAGTCGGCCAGATGCGGAATCATACACTAATCTTGCAGTGGTTGTACCGGGGTTAGCCGGGTCAAAGTTAGCAATTACAGCGAACTCAGAAGCATCAACACTAGCACCAACAGCACCAAAGACGCTGGTAGATAGAGCAATCTTATCAGTGCCGGATGTGAAGTCTGTTACAGTGTCAGCATTACCACTACCCAACTGACGGAAGCCGAATCTGTCTACACCTGCACCACCAGTTAAGTTGTCATTGCCTCTGTCTCCCAAAATGACATCATTACCGGCTCCACCGCTAATCACATCATTCTGCTGACCCCCATAGATAGTGTCGTTACCATCTCCACCATCAATGACATCAGCCCCTTGTTCCCCAAAGATGACATCATTACCCTCGTTACCCAAGAGTTGATCATCACCGACACCACCGGCTAGTAGGTCATCGCCCACACCTCCGGAGACGAAATCATTTCCAGCATCGGCAAAAATGATGTCATTTCCGTTGCCACCATAGATAACATCAGCACCTTGGCCACCAGCAATGAAGTCATCTCCATCTAAGCCATAAATGACATCATCGCCTATGTTGCCGTACAGTTCATCATTACCGGTACCGCCATAGATGACATCATTGCCTGCAAAACCATAGAGGATGGTTGCAGTTGACTTTCCGGCGGATAAAATATCAGCTTGGTTACCACCCTGAATGAGGGTTACGTTAGCTTCACCTTCGAGTCGGTTAGATTTATCTTGAAAACCAACTAATGCTACACCCCCTCGAAAGGGTACGGAAACAAATACTTCTGTTTCGTCTGTTACTATCTGAGACATTCAAGTCCTCCTCACGTGAGCGGTAAATATTTAGGGGTCTTCTGTTACTGGGATTCTACAATAGGAGTTTCATTACTGGTAGCTTCAGAGATGGATTAAGCTTCAACTTACCAGTCGTTCCAGTTGATGGCTGAGTGCCACGTTTAGTTTATCCTAAAAATACTGAATAATCCAGTACGTTTTATCATAAAAAACAGTACAAAGGAATTTTAGGATAAACCTAACCAATTGAAATTCAAAATTGCACCCAACCTCACTGGGGACAAGAGCCTAAAGTGAAGCGAACCTCTACTTAGTAATTTAAAAAAATACAAATCAGCTTAACCGAAGTGACGGTAAAATTGCAAGAGATTGAAAATTTTCTGAGTCTGTCCTTGATGCACCTAAAGGTTTATTTCTGGCTTCGCACTTTTTTGTTTGCCATTAGCAACTCATACATGAGTGACCCACCTAACTCTTGATTTCACATCCTCCTCAATACTGCAAAATCATTAACAATGCAGCAATTTGGGGCTATCAACTCTACTCCCTTCGGTTGAAACTGCGGTTTGGACAGGGGCAACGGGCGAGTTTCGCTAAAGCACGTTCAAGCATATTAAGACAGATAGACTGACCATGTTCCCCATAAGTTCCCAGAAAGTTATTGAGTTTAGATCAGTTTTTCGGTTTTTTCCACCCTTCCCTTGCGTTCAAGATTTGTTATCGCTTTTAGCACTTGGCCTTTAGCCCATAGTGGCTGAAGAACTCAATCAGCTAAAATGCTTTGAGTGAGATTAATAGCATCGATAGCGTCAAGTTATTTGATGGCTTTAAGACAAAGTTAAACAATCATCACTTTGTTGAGATGATGAACGTTCAAATTGGCCAAGCATCGATTTTATGTGCAATCAACGTGATCCCATGCAACGATTGACCCAACCCCATCTCCACTTGAATCCAAGAATGAGCCGAACTTTTATGAAAGTTTACACGGGAATTAGTCTCGCAACAACCGTTTTTAGCTTAGGTGTGATCGTACTCATTCCTCAGTTAGCCTCGGCTAATTCGGAATTAACGGTTAATCTTCCTGAGATACAACCCACCCTTTTTTCTTTTTCTGAATATTGGGCTCAAACTTCAGTGATTTATGTTGACCCGAATACAGGAGTTGATGGTGATGCTTCTACGGGAAGTCAAACGAGCCCGTTTCGTTCCATTACCTATGCGATGCAAAAAGCCGAACCAGGGACAGTCATTCAACTCAACCCAGGAACTTATAGCCAAGAAACCGGAGAAGCTTTTCCGATTTTGATTAAAAATGGCGTAACTCTACAAGGAGATAGTTCCAATAACGGCGAAACAATTTCGATTGTTGGGGGTGGAAATTTCGTGAGTCCCACCTTTGCGCGTCAAAATGTCACCCTGAGAACGGAAGGAAATAGTCAAATTATTGGCGTAACAGTGACTAATCCCAACACGAGAGGAACCGCACTCTGGATTGAATCTTCTAACCCAACGATTCAGAATTCCTCTTTTGTTAAGAGTAAAAGGGATGGAATTTTTGTTAGTGCGGAAGCGAATCCTAAAATTATCAGTAATGTCTTTTTTGAAAACGAAGGAAATGGCATTTCTGTTGCCCGTTCAGGGACAGGAGAAATTCGCAATAATTTATTTCAAAATACCGGATTTGGGATTTCCATTAATGACGAAGCAGCCCCTCTCATTAGCGAAAATAGAATTATTGAAAATCGGGACGGTTTGGTTGTGTCCCACCAAGCTAAACCCGTACTCAGAAACAATTTAATCGAAAATAACCTTCGAGATGGGATTGTTGCCATTTCCCAAGCCCAACCGGATCTCGGAACTGCTAGCAGTCCTGGTCAAAACATTATTCGCAGTAATGGACGCCATGATGTTTTTAATGCAACTCGTGGCTTTACCCTGAATGCAGTGGGAAATGAAATTGATCAAACTCGGATTTCTGGGGCGGTGCAATTTTAATAGCAAAAAGTCAACTTCCTAAATAAGGGAAGCTGACTGTGCTGTTTCTTATGAACGGTTTTTATGGTTAGGGTCTTTATAAAAGCTGACCCCATTTGAACGATTAAAAGGGATTTATGGTTAGGGTCTTTATTAAGCTGACCCCATTTGATGAACTGTAAGTAATTGTGCCAGGGATCAAGGGTAAACTTTGATTTCGTAATATTTTCTTTATTTTCTTTTCTTTAAGTCCTGTATCCCTTTGTACAGAAATGTAAACTTATGTGATGCAGTCTCCAGAAACCTGAACAGCCATAATACAGCCCGGTCAAACCGTCAAGTTTTTTCTCCCTATTCCTTATCCCCTATTCCTTGTTTCCTGCTAGACTTTGAACCTGAAGACCGACGACTGCGTTGTTGTTCCCAACGAAACAAAGCGACCATCAAAGCAACCACCCCCACTTGTAAGGCCAAATTCGGTAATGCAGTGGTTACATTTCGTCCTGCTAACAGTTGGGCTAGGAACACCACCGCCCCGATAAAGCCCGATGCTCCGAAACCAACATAAATAAACTGTCGCAGTCCTCGATAGGGGGCCATTGCTTCAGCTTTAAGACGAGCATATTTTTCCGGGCTTAATTGCGGGTTCCGCTTAGGAGAATTAAAGTTAGAGGTTGGCATCTAAATTCCTTCCAATTATGAGTTTAGTTATCGTAACATTAAAAAAACCGTCTGAATTAAGCCTACAAGTACACCTAAAACCCCACCTAAATTAACAATCGCTTGTAGTTCACTTTTAACAATTCCATTAATTGCTGCTTCTAATTCTTGAGGAGATGTGCCTTTAACTCGATCAATAATTACCTGTTCAATATTTAGAATTGGAATAATTTGAACAATCATTTTTTCTAAATCCTGTTCTAAATATCGTTCTAAAATTAATGCCAACTCTTGACTAACCAACGTTAAGGAAGTGTTCATCACGGGAGAAGCTTGTAACCGTTTCAAAAACCAACTTGCAATATTATCCCAGTCTAGGGAGTGGCTGAGATTTTGCATCACATCAATTCCCCGTTCTTTAACATAGGTTCTCACCGAATCTCGCATGGTTTTTCTTAACTGTTTAACGGTGGAAACAGGTAAGTTTTGCAAAGAAATATTTTGTAACCACTCTTGCAGTCGTTCCCGTAGTCCTAAAGAGCGACTTAATTCCGCTAATCGACGATTGGTTTCTTCTTTTTCATCTAAACAAAAGGTTCGCAGGCGAGTTAACGTATGGCGTAAGCCAAATAAATTCGCAACCACCCAATAGGTTCCGGTACTTTGTTCGCGGAATCCTTCATCAATAATGGCAATATTGCGATCGGTTAGAAAGTCGATTAACGCTTGGCGTAGGACTTCGGGGGGAATCACAACTTCTACTAGCCAGTCCGATAATTGTTTAGCTTGTTGGTCGGTTAATTGAAATTCTAATAAAACTTGATCAAAAATTTGATTGAGTTGGGGTTCTAAAAAATCTTCTCGACGGGCTAAAATTCTTAAAATTCGGGGTAAAGATTCTCCAATAAAATCTCGTAAAATACTCGCTAAGATTTTAGCTGTTTTTTGTTCAGTATCCGCTTTAACTTGATCTAAAGCTAATCGGAGAAACCAGCTAATCGTCGCTTGCATCCGTTCCGTTTCTAACAAACGACGAGCTAAATTTTGTAATTCCTCTGGAGTCAATAACGACCCCATAATCGTATCAGAAACCCGTTTAGCTAAACGTTCTTGATTTCGAGGAATTAACCCTGGAGTAAAGGGAATTCTTCGCCCATAAAGCTGTATTGCTTTATAGGGACGAAATAACATTTTAATCGCAATATCATTCGTAAAATAGCCAATAATTCCACCAGCAATGGGTGGCGTCAAAAACAGCCACAGTTCTGATAAATTGAGCATTAATCAGTAATCAGTAAGAAGGAGGCAGGAGGCAGGAGGCAGAGGGCAGAAGGCAGGAGGCAGGAGGCAGGAGGCAGGAGGCAGGAGGCAGGAGGCAGGAGGCAGGAAAAATAGTCTCTTTGTTCCCTAATTCTTAATTCTTAATTCTTAATTCTTAATTCTTAATTACTAATACTCCCATCATACCGCCTGCAATTGGGTAGTGTGTGGCTTGAGAAAATCCCGCCTGCTGGGCTAAGATCACTTGCTCTGAACCTGTGGGAAATTTTTCTAAACTGGGGTTAATATAAGCGTATTCTTCCTTAAAACCGAATCGTTCTGCGGCGGGAACCACAAGATTTTCCAGATACCATAACTGAAACATCCGTAACGGCGAACTATTTGGGCGGTGAAAATCCAGAATTGCTGCGGTTGCTCCTGGTTTCAGGACTCGGTACAGTTCTTGTAGACTGCGGGGAATATCTACTACATTTCGCAGACCATATCCCATGGTGGCGCAGTCAAAGGTATTGTCAGCAAAGGGTAAATTTAACACATCCGCTTCCACCCAACGAATCGGGGCTGCTGGGATTGTATAGGGACGAGGACGGGCGGCAGCGATTTGCAATTGAGAGGCTGAAAA
>JBMDYE010000128.1:0-1756 GCA_048595135.1 Planktothrix sp.
TGGAATTCCGGGTTTAGTGGGATTTATTGCCGAATTTATTATCTTTAGAGGGAGCATGGAAGTGTTTCCTGTGCAAACGCTTTTGTGTATGGTCGGGACAGGTTTAACTTCGGTTTATTTCCTGATTATGATTAACAAAGCATTCTTTGGTCGCCTCTCAGAATATGTGGTGAATTTACCACCTGTGCAATGGCGCGATCGCAGTCCCGCAATTGTGTTAGCCTTAATCATTACCTTGTTAGGAATTCAACCGAATTTACTGGCAAGATTGAGTGATACTTCCACTGCTGCTTTAGCTCATCCTCAACCGTTAGTTGCCGCGAATCTGAAATCCTGAACCTCACGTAGAGACGTTGCATGCAACGTCTCTACACAATATGGATGTGTAGCAAACATTTAAAAATGGAATATAACAACTCTCAACGGAGTCAAAATTAGGGGAGGGTAAACGGTAACTAATTTAGCATCTCTCCTGGGAAGGAATTCTTAAAATTTTCAATAGATAATGCCCAATTATTCATCAAGAATCAATTCGTTTGTAAAATAAAATAATCCCCTAACCGACTATCAATCTCAACCTTAATAAACATGACTACAACTCAAGTACCCGTCTCCCAACATCCCCTGGCTGATTATATTAATCGCTTAGAGTCCGGTGAAGCTTTGTTACCCGACTATCCCGAAAATGTAGTGGAAGTCGTCGGAATTTTAAAAAGTTATGGCGTTGTTCTGGATGCTTACTCTAAAAATTTAATTTATATTGCCGATCATCAGTTTTTAGTCTTATTCCCCTTTTTCAAATACTTTAATGGGGAAGTTACCCTTGAGAAATTACTACAATATTGGTGGCATGATCGGATTAATTTTGAATATGCTGAATATTGTATGAAAACCATGTTTTGGCATGGAGGAGGCGGTTTAGATCAATATGTCGATTCGGCAGAATTTAGGCAATTAGCAGAAACGGCTATTCAAGCGAAAACTAAAGGCAATTTATTGATTCAAACGCTGCATAAATTGTTTCCTGAATTTCTCCCCGAACAAATTCGACAATTGGCTTATTACAGTGGATTAGGTCAATTTTGGCGAGTGATGAGTGATATGTTTATTTCCCTGAGCGATCGCTATGACCAAGGAGAAATTACAACCATTCCCCAAGTGGTTGATCATATTTTAAATGGGTTAGTTGAAGCGGCAAATAAACCGATTACTTATAGCGTTAAAATTGGGGATAAACTGTATGATATTCTGCCAAAATCTGCGAATTTAACCTTTTTAATGGATACGGCAGTTCCCTACGTTGAAGCGGTATTTTTTAGAGGAACTCCGTTTCCTGGAACCGTTTCCTATAATGCCCAAGCCCATCAAATTCCCACTGATCAACCGGATTTTGCCTACGGTGCATTATATGCCGATCCCTTACCCATTGGTGGTTCAGGGATTCCTCCGACTCAATTAATGCAAGATATGCGTCATTTTCTCCCCGATTATTTACATCAAATTTATCAAAATAGTTGCCGAGGAGAAGATGATTTACGAGTGCAAATTTGTCAAACCTTCCAGAAATCAATGTTCTGTGTGACAACAGCCGCCATTCTAGGGTTAGCACCTCATCCGATTAACACGACTGATCCTGAACAAAAACAAGCTAATCGTGCTTATTTTGAAAACTGGATGGATCGCTTTTTAAACTCTCGCTTAGGCGATGTTAATCAACCCACTGCTAGAGAATGTAGACTATTTCCAGAACGATAAA
>JBMDYE010000129.1:0-51369 GCA_048595135.1 Planktothrix sp.
GGGAGATCAGGTCAAAGAAATTTAAGTCTTAGCGAAAGACACGCTTTACAAAAACAACAACAAGAAAACCAAATACCTAGTTAAAAGAAATCAAGTTTCTGAGTTAACCCTAAGACCCAAGAAACCGGGTTTCTATATTAGAAATTTGTATTTCCTCTTCAAGATGTCAGAAGAAACCCGGTTTCTGTAAGCGATGAATTATATTAAATAAAGTTATCAATATGGCGATTTTGTTTTGAATATTAAAATAATCAGGGAAAACCCGATTTTTTTATTGAAAATAAGTCGCAATTACTTGACGAAATCTCAGGCTTTGAGCTATGCTTTAGGAAAGCTTCTCAAGGGGTTACCATGTCTATTTGTAAAAATAAAGGCTGAAACCTAATAACCTCGTTAAATATTAAGCAAATTTAATCAAATTTTGATGAGATTTTCCCCTGGCGATGCACGAGTTTTTGGGAGCGGATCGGGGTCAAAGGGAAAACCACTTGACAAAAGCAATATTTTATGCGTCAAAAAAAATAGTAATTTTTACTCAAAATTAACAACTCGCTTGCTTGGGTGTCCCAACAGTGAGATGATTTAGATGCAGTCTGAGGGGAATTCCAGAGCCACTTATAGCGTAGAATCTGAACTCGTTAAGATTTTATGCTCCGGCACTCACGCACTCACTAAAGTTTACAGATAACAATAATTATGGCTGTTGCAACCCAATCACTTGAAGAACTTTGTATCAATTCAATCCGCTTTCTTGCCATTGATGCCGTAGAAAAGGCAAAATCTGGCCACCCAGGACTCCCAATGGGCGCTGCACCGATGGCGTTTGTACTGTGGGATCGGTTTATGCGGTTCAATCCCAAAAATCCCAAATGGTATAACCGCGATCGCTTCGTTCTCTCTGCGGGTCATGGCTCCATGTTACAGTATGCCCTGCTGTACCTGATGGGATATGACAGCGTATCCTTAGACGATATCAAAAACTTCCGTCAGTGGGGGTCTAAGACTCCTGGACATCCAGAAAACTTCGTGACTGCTGGGGTGGAAGTCACCACAGGCCCCTTAGGTCAAGGGATTGCCAATGGGGTTGGGTTAGCAATGGCGGAAGCCCACATGGCTGCGACCTTCAATAAACCCGATGCCAATCTCGTAGACCACTACACCTATGTCATCTTAGGGGATGGTTGCAACATGGAAGGGGTTTCCGGTGAAGCGTGTTCTTTAGCCGGACACCTCGGACTCGGTAAATTAATCGCCCTCTATGACGATAACCATATTTCCATCGATGGAAATACCGAAATTTCCTTTACCGAAGATGTCAGCAAACGGTTTGAAGCTTATGGCTGGCACGTGCAGCACGTTGAAAATGGCAACACTGATTTAGAAGCGATCGCCGATGCCATTGCCAAAGCCAAACAAGTCACCGATAAACCCTCCTTTATTAAAGTCACCACCATCATTGGTTATGGTTCTCCGAACAAACAAAACACTGCTGGAGTTCACGGTGCTGCTTTAGGGGGAGATGAAGTCAAAGCCACCCGTGAAAACCTGGGTTGGGAACATGAACCCTTTGTGGTTCCCGATGATGCCTTAGCCCATTTCCGTAAAGCCGTTGAACGGGGTGCGGATTTAGAAGCCCAATGGAACAAAACTTGGGAAGAGTACAAAGCCAAATATCCCCAAGAAGCCGCCGAATTTGAACGGCGCATCCTGGGTAAACTTCCCGAAGGATGGGAAAAAGCCCTGCCTTCCTTCACTCCCGAAGAAAAAGGAAAAGCCACCCGTCAATATTCCGAAGGCGTTCTCAACGCCTTAGCCCCCGTCCTGCCTGAATTAATCGGTGGTTCTGCGGACTTAACCCACTCCAACTTAACGGAGATGAAAGGGTTTGGGAACTTCCAAAAAGGACAATATCAAAATCGTAACCTGCGTTTCGGTGTCCGGGAACACGGAATGGGTGCAATTTGTAATGGTATTGGCCTGCATTACTCCGGTTTAATTCCCTACTGCGCTACCTTCTTAGTGTTCGCCGATTATATGCGGGCGGCGATTCGGTTATCCGCCTTATCGGAAATCGGGGTAATTTACGTGATGACCCACGACTCCATCGCCCTTGGGGAAGATGGCCCCACCCACCAACCGGTAGAAACTATTGCCTCTTTACGCGCAATTCCTGACTTGTTGGTGATGCGTCCGGCGGATGGAAATGAAACCTCTGGTGCGTATAAAGTCGCCGTTGAAAATCGGAATCGTCCCACACTGATCGCCTTAACACGTCAAGCCTTACCGAACTTAAACGGAAGTTCCATTGATATTGTCAGCAAAGGCGCTTATGTTCTGTCCGATAGTGAAGGAACCCCTGACCTGATTTTAATCGGAACCGGAAGCGAAGTGTCTCTGTGTGTGGAAGCCGCTGCTAAATTAACGGCTGAAGGCAAGAAAGTTCGCGTGGTTTCCATGCCTTGTTGGGAACTGTTTGAAGAACAAGATGCAGAATACAAAGAATCTGTGTTACCCGCTGGAGTGACCAAACGATTAGTGGTGGAAGCCGCCAGCCGTTTCGGTTGGGAACGCTATATCGGTACAGAAGGCGACATGATCAGTATTGATCGCTTTGGTGCTTCTGCTCCTGGCCCTGTGCTGATGGAGAAATTCGGATTCACCGTTGACAATGTGTTAGATAAAGCCAAAGCGTTATTAGGCTAAATCGAGACAGAAGGCAGGAAATAACGGCTATCAATGATAGCGCTATGCCTGCGGGTCAAGGATAAGTCAAAAGCCCGGTTTCTAGAAGAAGCCGGGTTTTTTAGTTCCTATTTTTGATGAGTTTGTCTGTACAATCAGGAGTAGAATCGTTAATAATCAAGGAAAGTCACCCTCATTAATGTCCTCATCTCAGCTTGAAGAAGCTAAAATTAGGACAAGTGTACTTTTAATTTTCATTACTTTATCATCAAAAAATAATCGTTGAATTGCTCAAACAACGCTCCCTAAAAGCCTAAATGAAATAGCCTTTCAAAACTAATTTTAGGCAGATGCAAACCCTTGTAAGACGATTAAAATCAAGAGTAACTTTTGGTTTTTTTGAACCTGAACTTCTCTGGGCGACCTTAGCAACTCACCCAAAATCAGATCCACCGCTTAAGCAAGGGACAAATCAATGGTGATCACACCGTTAATTTACGGTTTTACCCATCAGCTTGCTAAAATTGACAATTGTTTTTAAAATTTTCAATAATTGGGTTAACCGGACATCTACTTGCCCTCAAGCCACAATAATTCATCCACTCCTTAAAGCCAAGTCCCTGATTAAAATAATATTCAATTGTGATGTGAATAACTGTCTTAACTGGGAGCAAAATGGGAGAATATTGGGGTGATAGAGTGAATAAATCTATAATTCAACCAAGAGCAGAAACACTGCAAGAGCAATTATAAAATCTTTCAACAATTTGATTGCACCGTACTACCAGACTAAAAAACTATGATATCCCAACAAATTCATTCTAATCTTAGGATTGCAGTGATTGATGATTGTGCCGAAGATCGGGCGGTTTATCGTCGCTATTTGCAATGCGACCCGCGCCACCATTGGCAGATTAATGAATTTGAAACGGGTATAGAAGCCCTGGAATGGTGTCAACATCATCCCCCCGATGCGATTTTACTGGATTATCAGCTTCCTGATCTGAATGGGTTAGAAGTGCTTCAGGATTTACAACCGTTGTATAATACCAACCCCCTACCTGTGATTATCTTAACCGGACAAGGGAATGAGTCCGTTGCGGTGCAAAGTATGAAAAACGGGGCGATCGATTACCTAATCAAGGGAAAATTAACCCGTGAAATGCTCTCTCAAGCCATGCACAGCCTTGTAGAACGGGGGAGTTTGCTCCAACAGTTACAACACCAACACCAACAACAACAATTAATTGCCACCACGGCGCTTCATATTCGCCAATCCCTACAATTAGAAAGTATTCTAGAAACAACTGTTCATGAAGTCCGCCAATTTCTGCAAGCGGATCGAGTAATTATTTACCAATTTCAAAGCGATCAAACGGGTCAAATTGTTGCAGAGGCGGTTCTTCCTCAGTGGATTTCTTGCCTCAACGCCCAGATCCAAAATCGTTGTTTTCAAGAAAATTATAATCACGAGTACCGTCACGGAAAAATAGCAACCCTTTCTAATATTTACGAAGCGGGACTGACAGAATGCCAGATTCAATTATTAGAAACATTTCAAGTCAAGGCGAGTCTTGTGGTTCCCATTATCCTGAACACCTCTCCTCAAAATTCTGGCTTGGCTACCTCCCATCCAGAGCCTTATCTTTGGGGTTTATTAATGGCTCATCAATGTAATAGTCCTCGCCACTGGCATCAATCTGAACTCGAATTAATGAGTCAATTGGCGATTAACTTAGCCATTGCGCTTCAACAAGCGGAACTTTATAACAATATTCAACTGCTCAATACCCAACTCGAACAGAAAGTCGAAGCACGAACGGCGGAACTATTGCAAAACGAACGCAAATTTCGGGCGATTTTTAATAATACCTTTCACTTTACCGGGTTGCTGACTCCAGACGGAATCTTACTAGAAGCCAATCAAACCGCCTTGGACTTTGGGGGACTGCAACTCTCGGATGTTGTTAATCGTCCCTTTTGGGAGGCTTACTGGTGGACAATTTCCCCCGAAACCCAACTGCAATTACAGGAATCGATTAAACGGGCGGGACAAGGTGAGTTTATTCGCTATCAAGTGGATGTTTTAGGCGCGAACCAGCGAGTCGCCACCATTGACTTTTCCCTGCGACCCTTGAAAGATGAATCCGGACAGGTGATGTTATTAATTCCTGAAGGGCGAGATATTACTGAACAAAAACAAATCGAACTGGCGCTCAAAGAAAGCGAAGAACGTTACCGACTGGTCATCCTGGGTTCAGGAGAAGGGTTATGGGCTTGGGATCTTCAAAATAATGGGGCTTATATTTCTCCCCGCTACAAAGAAATTCTCGGTTATAACACCAATGAATTATCCCCCAAATATTCCGTATGGGAAAATGCCATTCATCCCGATGATCGCGAAGTTGTCCTCAGCGCCCTCAATCAACACTTAACTCAACGTTCCCCTTACAAACTGGAATATCGCCTGCGTCGGAAAGATGGGAATTACTGCTGGGTTTTTTCCACAGGTCAAGCTTTGTGGGATGAGACGGGTAAACCGATTCGCATGGCGGGTTCCATTCAAGATATCACCGCTCGTAAACTGGCGGAAACCCAACTCCAAACCCTGACCCAAGAGTTACAACAACTGAATCGAGAACTAGAACAGCGCGTCGAAGAACGCACCGCCGCCCTACGGGATAGTGAAGCCCGCTTTCGTCTGTTAGCCGAAAATTCCATTGATATCATTTCACGGGAAACGGTAGATGGAACGATTCTGTATATTTCTCCTTCCTGTCAAACGTTATTAGGTTATGAACCGGAAGAACGCATCGGCTGCTTAAGTCGGGAATTCGTTCATCCTGATGATTTACCCGCCTTGATCAAAAAGTTTGATGAGATTGATGCTCCTGGACAAAATATTATTAATACGTTTCGCCTCCGCCATAAACAAGGTCATTATTTATGGTTTGAAACGATAACCCAACCTATTTTTGATCCGCAGACCGGAACGTTACTAGAATTTCATAGCGTTTCTCGGGAAATTAGCGATCGCAAACAAATGGAAGATGAATTGCGAAAAGCCAATGAACAGTTAAGTTTAACCAATGCAGAACTTGCTAGAGCTACGCGACTCAAGGATGAATTTCTAGCGAATATGAGTCATGAATTGCGAACCCCTCTGAATGCAATTTTAGGATTAACCGAAGCGTTACAAGAAGGCATTTATGCTCCCCTCAACCCTCCCCAAAAACGGGCTTTAGAACGGGTTTATAAAAGTGGAAAACATCTGTTATCATTAATTAACGATATTTTAGATCTCGCTAAAATTGAAGCCGGAAAATCGAAGTTAGAAATTGCCCCCACAAATATTCGGTTTCTGTGTCAATCTAGTTTAAGCTTTGTAGAAGAACAAGCGTATCAAAAAGGAATTACATTACAGCTTAATGCGCCGCGGAATCTGCCGAATTGTGAATTAGATGAGCGAAGAATTCGTCAAGTCTTAATTAATCTTCTCAGTAATGCCGTTAAGTTTACCCCTGAAGGAGGAATTGTCAAATTAGAAGCCAAAATAGACGGAAAAACCGCCTTACTTTTATCCGTCACCGATACTGGAATTGGCATTCCTGAAGAAGCAATGTCTCGCTTATTCCAAGCCTTTTTTCAGATTGATAGTAGTTTATCCAGAGCTTATGAAGGAACCGGATTAGGATTAGCATTAGTCAAACAACTCACGGAAATGCACGGAGGAACGGTTTCTATTCAAAGTACCGTCGGACAAGGTAGTTGCTTCACCGTTCACCTTCCATTAAATCAGTTAAAAGAGCATGATTATAAACCGATTATTACTGAGTTTGGAGACATGAAAAATTCTAGTATTCCCCTACAATTTGTGCAGAATAAACCGTTAATTTTAGTGGCAGAAGATAACCCAGATAATATTCATCTTCTTGAAGATTATCTCACGTATCTTGGGTATAGAATTGTGATTGCAAATGATGGAAAAGAAGCCGTTACCCTGGCTCAAACTCACCATCCCGATCTAATCTTAATGGATATTCAAATGCCAGAAATGAATGGATTAGATGCGATTAAACAGATTCGTGCGGATGAGAATTGTTCCAATATTCCCATTGTTGCCCTAACAGCCCTAGCCATGCCCGGTGATCTAGAACGATGCTTAGAGGCAGGTGCAGACGATTACCTGGCTAAACCCGTCTCTCTCCAAGCTTTGAAAGCGTCCTTACAACACTGGATGGGAAGAATTAAGAATTAAGAATTAAGAATTAAGAATTAAGAATTAAGAATTAAGAATTAAGAATCGCGTAGCGTCCTGAGCGGAGCGAAGGATCTGAATTAAGAATAAGGGAATAGGGAATAGGGAATAGAAATCTTCCCCTGCTCCCTCCGCTCCCTCCGCCTCCCCCGCTCCCTTGTCCCTTTGTCCCCTATTATTGATTTAATTCTATAGATAAAATAAACTTAATAGACTTTTATCTATAGTAATCTACGATAAAGTTTTATAAACAAATCGTTACAAATGGGAGTACAATGTAAACATTCACAGCCGAGTATTTATTCCTAGTGTCATGATGGCCAATCAATTTCCCTGGCTAACCACGATTATCCTGCTTCCGCTCGTGGCTTCCCTGCTCATCCCAGTGCTTCCCGATCAAGACGGTAAGCGTGTGAGGTGGTACGCGGTCGGTGTAGGAATCGCGGATTTTCTGTTGATGTGCTACACCTTTTGGAACCATTACGATGCGAGCAGTGCAACCCTTCAACTCGTGGAGAAGTATGCCTGGGCGCCTCAGTTGGGCCTGAATTGGGCCGTTTCTGTTGACGGTCTATCGATGCCACTGGTGCTTCTAGCTGGACTGGTAACGACACTTTCGATGTTGGCGGCGTGGCAAGTTGATATGAAGCCACGCCTATTTTACTTTTTAATGCTGGTGCTGTATTCCGCCCAGATTGGGGTGTTCGTTGCCCAAGACTTGCTGTTGCTGTTCATTATGTGGGAATTAGAACTGGTTCCCGTTTACTTGCTTGTCTCCATCTGGGGCGGGCCGAAACGTCGCTACGCAGCTACAAAATTCTTGCTTTATACCGCAGCAGCATCCATCTTTATCCTAGTAGCAGCATTGGCAATGGGTCTGTACGGTGGTGGCCCGCTTACCTTTGATATTGTGGAACTGGGCATGAAGGATTACCCCCTCAGCCTGGAACTGCTGCTCTATGCCGGACTCTTGATTGCCTTCGGGGTAAAATTAGCCGTCTTCCCCCTACACACCTGGCTCCCGGATGCTCACGGTGAAGCGTCTGCTCCCGTTTCGATGATTCTGGCAGGTGTGTTGCTAAAAATGGGTGGATATGGGCTAATTCGCCTGAATATGGAAACCCTTTCCGACGCTCACATTTACTTTGCACCGATTCTGGCAATTTTAGGCGTCGTTAATATTATCTACGGCGGGTTAAACTCCTTTGCCCAAAATAATATGAAGCGTCGTCTGGCTTATTCCTCCGTGTCCCACATGGGATTTGTACTCTTAGGCATTGCCTCTTTCACCGATGTCGGCGTCAGTGGTGCCTTATTACAAATGATTTCTCACGGATTAATTGCGGCGGTGTTATTCTTCCTGGCGGGTGTGACCTACGACCGGACTCATACCTTAGCAATGGACGAAATGGGCGATATTGGCAAGGCGATGCCGAAAGTGTTTGCCTTGTTTACCGCAGGTGCAATGGCATCTCTGGCGTTACCGGGGATGAGTGGGTTTGCCAGTGAAGTGTTGGTGTTCGTTGGCATTACCACCAGCGATATCTACAGTTCAACCTTCCGCATCGTCACGGTGGTCTTAGCTGGGGTGGGGCTGATTTTAACCCCCGTTTATCTGCTGTCCATGCTGCGCCAAGTCTTCTACAATACGGGTGTTGCTCCCGCTTGTATTATTACCGATGGTGGTCAACAAGTGACGGATGATGACGAGGCGGTTTGCTTCGGAACCAACTGCGTCCTTCCTGGAAACGCCATCTACAGTGATGCGAAACCCCGTGAAGTGTTGATTGCGGTTTGTTTCCTGGTCTTAATTATCGGCATTGGGTTATATCCCAAACTGGTGACTAACGTTTATGACGTGAAGATGGTGGCGGTTAACAGCCAAGTTCGAGATTCCTATACCTTTGCAAAATCGAATCCTCAACTGTATGCGAAAGGATTTTTATCCCCAAAAATCCCCGCCAAACCGGAAGTGGCTACTGTTTCTGGGATGATCAAATAATCGGATTCCCTCTAACTTGATCTTCATCTAAATTAAGGCGATCGCTTTTTTGAAAAAAGGGCGATCGTTTTTATTGAAAGGGCTTTTTTTGTGGACGGTTCATCCTATACTACAATTGTAGTAACCTCTCAACGGTGATCAATGATGAACCGAAATCACAGAGCAACCCTAGCTCAAGAAACCCTAGAAATTCTCAATCAAGGCTTCTACTCAAACCCCGCAGGAGAAACCGTAGACCTTCAGCAACAAATCAATCACTGTGTTGAAAATACCTGCTATTATTCCCCTGAAGATCTCAATTTGATCTTAAATCGGGTGTTACAGTTACCGCCTTTACCCAAACCCAGCCAATTTGAAATTCAAAACGAAACCACCTTACAAGGGGCGCGACGTTTAGCCTTATCCAAACCATTTCAAACGATTGTTGCCTTGAATTTTGCCTCCGCCAAAAATCCGGGTGGCGGGTTTTTATCAGGAAGTCAAGCCCAAGAAGAATCCTTAGCCCGCAGTTCTGCTTTATATTCTTCCTTATTAAAAGCTCCAGACTATTATGAATTTCATCGAAATTATCGTTCAACTGCCTATTCTCACCGGATGATTGTATCACCTAATTGCCCAATTTTTAGAGACGATACAGGGGAATTATTATCAGAACCTTACGCAATTACATTTATTACTAGCGCCGCTCCCAATGCAGGGGCAATGCTCAAAAATTCCCCAGAAGAAGTGCCGAATATCCCGATTATTTTACGAGAACGGGCGGCACGGGTATTGGCATTAGCGGTTGATTTGGGTGCAGATGCAATTGTTTTAGGGGCTTGGGGTTGTGGCGTGTTTAGAAATAATCCCCAACAAGTTGCTGAAATATTTTATTCTTTATTTCAACCTGGGGGAGAATTTGAAAACCGCTTTCCGACGGTTTTATTTTCTGTTTTAGATACTTCAAAAGATCAGCTAACTTATCAAGCGTTTAATACCGTCGTGAGTGCGCTTTAATCAAAGTTATGAACTAGATTGAGGTTCAATAATTGCTGAAACGGTTAATTAGAAAAATTAAAGTTATATAATAGATTAAGAGAAAATTAGAAAACATTCAGAATCGTTAGCATGACTAATCAAAAACGCCTGATCGTTGGAATTAGTGGGGCGACAGGCATTATTTATGGTGTCCGTCTTCTCGAATTACTCCAACAAACCGATGTAGAAACTCACCTTGTTGTGTCCCGTGCAGGAGATCTGACCAGGGCCCATGAATTAGGAATTGATGCTCAACATCTTCGCAGTCTCGCCACCGTCAGCTATTCGATTAATGATGTTGGTGCCGCCATTTCTAGTGGTTCCTTTAGAACAATGGGGATGGTGGTTTTACCCTGTTCAATGAAAACGTTAGCAGAAATTGCCACAGGAGTCACCAGTAGTTTATTAACGCGCGCCGCCGATGTGGTATTGAAAGAACGGCGTCGGTTAGTCTTGCTCACCCGCGAAACTCCCCTTCATGTGATCCACCTTAAAAATATGTTAGCTGTGACCGAATGCGGTGGAATTATTATGCCCCCGGTTCCTGCTTTTTATACTATGCCTCAATCCATTGATGAAATGGTCACGAATACCGTCTGTCGAGTGTTAGATTTATTTGAGATTGAAGCTGGACAACTGAAACGGTGGGGGGAAGATATTGATATTAAATCGGCTCGATATCCTGAATAAATAGAACTTGATCGAGAATAAAAATCTGTCAAATGACAATCTTATTACCCCCGAATTTAGTTTATGTTACTTTGCTTTTTTAGTCAAGCTAAAAAACAGATTCCCATCCGTACTGTCTTAATTGTTCCATTCTTAGTTCAAATTTTTGGAGCCGTCGGAATTGTCGGATGGTTATCGTTTCAAGCGGGACAAAAAGCGGTTCATGAAGTGATTAGCGATTTACAAAATGAAATTAGTGCCAGAGTAGAACAAAATTTAACCTATTATTTACACACCCCTCGCAAAATTAATCAAACTAATATTAATTTAGTTAAAACCGGAATTTTAGATTTTAAAAATTTAACAAGTTGGGAAAAGTATCTCTGGCGAGAAGTGCAACTTTACCCTGATATTAACTTTATTAAAATTACCAATGCAGCCGGACAGGAACGCACGGGGGAACAATTACTCGATGGAACGATGAGAATTAACGTGATTGATCAATTCACAAATTTTGATTTTTATTCTTATCGAACCAATGAAAAAGGCGATCGTACGGAAGTAGCAACCATTGTTAGAAATTTTGATACTCGCAATGGATCTTGGTATCAAGATGCTGTTAAAGCGGGAAAACCGACCTGGAGTTCTGTTTATCTATCTTTATTAGAACCCACATTATTAATTAGTGCCATAGTTCCGGTTTATGATCCTGAAAATAACCAACTGCAAGGGGTGTTAAATACTGCCTTACGGTTGGATGGAATGGGACGATTTTTAAATAACTTAAATGTGGGAAAAACCGGACAAACTTTTATTATTGATAATCAAGGTATTTTATTAGCAACGTCTACTTTAGAAAAACCCTTTAGAACGATTAATAATGAAAGAAAACTGTTTCCCGTTATCGAAAGCCAAAATCCTTTAACCCAAGGAATTAGCCAATCTTTAACTAAAATTTATTCTAATTGGAACCAAGTTAAAACCGATACTAATTTAAGACTAACGTGGAATAATCAACGTTATTTTGTTAAAGTTTTGCCTTATTCTAAGTATGAAGGGATTAATTGGTTGATTATTGTTGTGGTTCCTGAATCAGATTTTATGGAACAAATTAATGCCAATACCCGCACGATGATTTTCTTATGTAGTTTAGCCTTATTAGGGGCGACTGGCGTGGGATTATTAACCTCCCAATGGATTGTTAAACCCATTTTAAAGTTAAATAGTGCAGCTAAACAAATTGCTCAAGGTTCCTGGGATCAAATCGTTCATTTAAAACGAGAAGATGAATTAGGAGAATTAGCAAAATCTTTTAATAGTATGGCAGAACAGTTAAAAACGTCCTTTGCTGTTTTAGAATCTAAAAATCAAGAATTACAAAAACTGGATCAATTAAAAAATGAATTTTTAGCTAATACCTCCCATGAACTGCGTACCCCTTTGAATGGAATTATCGGGATAGCTGAATCTTTAATGGATGGTGCAACGGGAGAGTTACCCGAAAATACACAATTCAATTTAGCCTTGATTGTTGCGAGTGGTCGCCGTTTATCCAGCTTAGTCAATGATATTTTAGACTTTTCTAAACTTCGGCATAAACATATCGAATTAAAGCTTCAGCCTGTTGATATTCATGCGATCGCTGATGCTGTTTTAATGTTAAGTAAACCCCTCACTTCCGATAAAAATATTCAACTCATTAATCAGATTTCTAGTCATTTTCCTTTGGTGCTAGCCGATGAAAACAGGCTACAACAAATTCTTCATAATTTAATTGGAAATGCGATTAAATTTACCCCAGAAGGAACCGTTAAAATTTCTGCAACTCAAATCAGTTCTTCTCAACTCGCCATTACCATTTCTGACACCGGAATTGGCATTTCACAAGATAAAATAGAGCGAATTTTTGAATCCTTTGAACAAGGGGAAGGTTCTATTGCGAGAGAATATGGCGGTACAGGCTTAGGACTGACCATTACAAAACAATTGGTTGAATTACAGGGCGGAAAAATCACCGTTGAATCGACGCTTGGTGTCGGTTCAAAATTTACCTTTACGTTACCCATTGCGGAAACCCTTGAAACAACTTCACCAATTCCGGTTATTAAAGAATCCCCTCAACCGGAATTATTAAATAATCCATTAGTCTTCCCTTCGCGGGCTTTGAATATTTCGCCCAAGATAGAGTCTTCATCAGAACTTATTAAAGTTCTAATTGTGGATGATGAAGTGATTAATCGTCAAGTTCTGGTGAATCATTTATCACTTCATAATTATAAACTTTTTCTAGCTTGTCAGGGCGAAGAAGCCTTAGAATTAATCAAAAAGGGATTAAAACCGGATATTATTTTATTAGATGTGATGATGCCAAAAGTGACGGGATATGAAGTGACTCAAAAACTCCGAGAAAAATTTTCCACCACTGAACTTCCCATTATTTTATTAACAGCAAAAACTCAAGTTCAAGATCTAGTCATTGGATTCAATTTGGGTGCGAATGATTATTTAACTAAACCCATTAGTAAAGATGAACTTTTAGCTCGAATTCGTACCCATGTTAATATTTGCCGTTTACGCGCAGAAAATACCCGTCTAGCGGCGGAATTAGACGTCACTCGCCGCCTCCAACAAATGATTTTACCCAAACCGGAAGAATTAGCCGCCATTCAACAATTAGAAATTGCAGGATATATGGAACCTGCGGAAGAAGTGGGGGGTGATTATTATGATATTTTAGAAATTGATAATGTCGTAACCATCGGGATTGGAGATGTGACCGGACATGGGTTAGAAAGTGGAATTTTAATGTTAATGGCTCAAACAGCAATTCGCACCCTTAATGAGATTCGAGAATCGGATGCTGTCCAATTTCTGAATATTCTTAACCGCACCATTTATAAGAATATTCAACGGATGAAAGCCGAACGAAATTTAACCTTAGCTATTTTAAATTATATTAATGGAAAAGTTAGAATTAGTGGACAACATGAAGAAATTTTAGTGGTACGTGTTGGCGGTCAAATTGAAAGAGTTGATACGATTGATTTAGGACTTCCTCTCGGATTTGATGAAGATATAACCGATTTTATTAGCTCCACTTCTATTGAATTAAATTCAGGAGATGGTATCGTTTTATATACCGATGGAATTACAGAAACGTTTGATTTGAATAAAAAACAATATGGACTTGATAAACTGTGTCATATTATTAGTCAAAATTGGCATCATTCTGTAGAAGAAATTAAACAAGCTGTGATTGATGATGTGCAAAAATTTAGAGGAGAACAAAAACAGTTTGATGATATTACGTTATTAGTGATTAAACAAAAATAAACGATTTCATTCGCCTGCGATCGCTTGAGATTTAATTAATCGTTGAACACTGATAATAGCCCGATTGAATTCATACCCCCGACGTTGAGGGTTTTGTAAATAAGCTTGTTGTTCTTCTTCCATCATCAAAATATCTTGTTTCACTAACCCATCTAATAATGTTTGGGCGGAACCAAAACATAAATCTTTCACAAAACGTCTAAATTTTATTGGTAGTTTATGCAGTCGCCAAAAGGCATTTAAAGAGGTAAAATGAATTAAATAAGCGCGAGTTTCTGTTAAACTAATCGGACAAAATAAACAGTAGATTTTAAAATCCTCTCCTAACGTTGATACCCAGTGAGGATAGAGATAACTCACATTTAAAGGTTCTGGATGAAGTTGTCTTAAAGCCGGAAAGAATAACTGAGAAATTGACCAGATTTTATTAATTTTATAATAACTTTGAGCTTGATAATAAGCATCAACTCGGCTTTCATCTTCTTTTAATTCTTTTAAAATCGCATCTGTCCACGCTTGCCAATTTTGATGTAAATGTCCATGATACATATCCATCAAATTTTCAATTAAAAAGGAAAAATGGGCTTGACAATGAATAATAGAAACCGTTGCAATATAATTAAGATGATCCCATTCAGGAACCCCCAAGGGTTTCATCTCGGTTGAATTTTCCCCTGGAAATAACCAAATAAACCCGTCTAACTCAAGAGTTAGATATTCTCGAATTTTACAATTTTTAGGAACGTTTTGGTTATCTTCTAAATAGGGAACCGTTACACAGTCTCCCTGAGTATTAAATTGCCAACCGTGATAGGCACATTCTAAATAATTATCTACGATTTTACCATGACTTAGTTTAACCTGACGATGGGGACATCGATCTTCTAAAGCATGGATTTTTCCTAAACTATCTCTAAATAAAACAATATTTTTATTCCAAATCGTAACCCCTAATGGTTGATTTTTGACCTCCGTACTCATTGCAACCACATACCAATGATTCAGGTTAATTCCTAACTGTCGAACATCGTTCATAATCTGTAGGATGGGCTATGCCCATCAAAAATTAACATTAATGATTAACAACGAAATTTTATCGTTATTTTGAGGGTTGTCATGGGCATAGCCCATCCTACTATGCCCATCAAAAATCAACATTAATGATTAATAACAAAATTTTATCGTTATTTTGAGGGTTGTGATGGTCATAGCCCATCAAAAATTATTATTAATTTTTAATCATAAAATTTTATCGTTATTTTGATGAGTGATGATGGGCATAGCCCATCCTACTAATAACAAAATTCATCGTTTTATAGGTTGAGGAAGCCTTGGGGATTAACAGAAAAAAGCGATCGCCTTTTTAACCCCTCTTGACTTAAAATTTCATTCGCTGCTAATAACCCACTACTGACTGCCCTCTCCATTAAACCACAGGGAAACGGCATTTTCACCCAATCTCCGGCAAACATTAAGTTAGAAACACCGGAATTGGTAACGGGACGATTAACATAACTTCCGGGGGGATATCCGGCAAAATTTTTCTGATTCACTAATTCTCGATGTAATAAATTAGCGGTTTTCAACTCCGGTACAATTTCATATAACTCCTGTTCAAAGGTTGTTAATAACGCTTCTTGATGGGGAAATTCTGCTTCTTTATAACAATACGCGTGTAATTCCACCACACTCCCTCCTGTTTTTTCATGCCATTGAATATACTCATCTTGAATGCGATGATAAAGGGTAATACTATCCGTTAATCGGTAGCCCGATAATGAGGTAAAATGGCTATATTCCCAAGGAAAATCTTGATCAAACCAAAAGCGACAAACGGCAAAAGGATCAGCCACTTCTAACTGTTGAATTTGTTCTTTAATGGGTTGATTAATCTCTCCTTTCATCAGAGAAAATAATCGTTGCGTTCCGGGGATATCGGTGGCAAAGACATAATAATCCGCTTGCAAAATTTCCAGGTCATTTGTAACAGAAGTAACAGATGAATCTGCTTGCACTGTTGTATTGTAATAACTACTTACCCCTCGTTTCAAATTTACCGCTTCCCCCCAGCCCTTGGGGGGTTGGGTTCTTCTTGCCTTTAACTGCACTTGGTTCTCCTCTCGCTCCACCACCTCAAACTGCGGTAAATCTCGTTGAGCAGGCCCAGAAATCACCGTCCCATCCGCCGCAAAAACAGCGCCATGACAAGGACAGTGAAAACACCCATCCTCAGCCCATTGAACGGTGCAGCCTTGGTGCGTACATTGCAAAGAAATCGCCGTTGATTGCTGTTTTGATACGGCGTAGACATCATCTCCCGCCCCAAAATATTCAAAAGCAAAATTATTATTATTTTCTAATAAAACGGGATTGCGTTTTACCCAAAACAAAACATTATTAATTTGATTGCCTTGGTAATAAGAAATAGAGTTAATTTTTCCGTCTTTCCAAGTTAAATCATTAACGGTGACATCTGTTAAAATTGTTCCTCCTTTTTGTTGAATGGCTTCTGCAATGGGTTCAACTAAACTGCGTCCCATATCTTGACGGGTTCCATTAAACGCTAACCCTTCAGGATTGCCAAAAAAATAGAAATGAAAAAACTGCATCAGTTCCCCAACACTGAGTTGGTCGGGTGCATTTAAACTGGATTTTGCAAAGGGAAGGAAATATAAATCATATAATCCTTTTGGGAAATCTTGACTCACCCAATCTGCAACAGAAATCTCATCTAGGCGTTGGAAACTGTCAGGAATTTTAAAGCCGCCAATTTCTCTAAATACTTTCCAATGGTTAAGATGAGTTAAGTTAATTCCCCAACGGAGACTATTTTGAGAAGAAATCCCTAAATCTACAACATTCCAAGGAAAAGCGGAATGACTCGGTTTAAAAATTTCCGGTTTATATTCGTTATTTCTAAATACAACGGCATAGGATTCTAGGGAAACAAAATGATCTTTAATATTCAGTTCTTCAACTAAGGCATTGAGATTATAATATTGAGGAAAGAACCCATGAAAGCCATGTTCCATTCTGAAGGGTTCATTGCCCACTTGAATGTCCCAACTGGCAATTTTACCGCCTAATTGGGGAGATTTTTCTAATAAAGTAACTTGAAATCCCCGTTGACTTAATTCGTAAGCACAAGCTAAACCAGCCAACCCACCCCCAATCACAACAACGTGTTTGGGTTGTGATAAATAGTCAGGTAAGTTAATGGTATCGGGTTGAAAAATAGCAGGCTGAGGTTTATAAAAACGAGAATATCCTAACAGTCCCCCCACCGCACTAATTCCTAGAAATTTCAGAGCATCACGGCGAGAAATTGCAGGAAAGGAAGCGTGATTAAATTGTTCAGTCATAAATCTTTTACTAATTATATTAATTGTAAATAAGTTTTGATTTCGGTGATAATTTCTGCGGGGGAATTGTCAACATTAACATAAAGGGCAGTTTTCGGTTCTTCTAAAATTTCAAATTGGGTATTTAGAAGGTTTGCAGGCATAAAATGATTTAATCGTTGCTGCATTCGTTGTTGAATTAACTCCGGCGAACCTTTTAAATAAACGATCCGCATTTGTTGCGGGTCACGCCAGAGCATTTGACGATAGGAATCTTTAAGGGCAGAACAAGCTAAGACCCGATTTTCCTGTTGTTGTAGCCACGTGTCAATGGCATTTTGGAGTAACGCTAACCAAGGCATTCGTTCTTCGTCCGTTAAAGCAATATTCTGGCTCATTTTAGCAATGTTTTCTCGACCATGAAAATCATCGGCATCGCTAAATTGCCAACCGAGAGACTCAGCGAGAAGTTTACCAATTGTTGTTTTTCCTGAGCCGGAAACGCCCATTAATAAAATGATCATGGTTCATTAATTTCTGCTAAACTTAGGTATAGCTGATTTTAAAAATATCTGCAAATGCCCATTGAGATTGAACGAAAATTTTTAGTCAAAGGTGAGGAATGGCGATCGCTGGGTGTTGGCACCATCTATCGTCAAGGTTATATTACCAATACTCAAGGGCGAACGGTGCGGGTGCGAGTTGTGGGAGAACAAGGCTATTTAACCATCAAAGGCCCCACAAGCAACGCTGGACGGTCTGAATTTGAATATCTTATTCCCGTTGCTGATGCGGAGGAACTGTTAAATACCTTATGCGATCGCCCCTTGATTGAAAAAAACCGATCTAAAATTAAAATTGGGGAATTCATCTGGGAAGTTGATGAATTTTGGGGCGATAATCAAGGGTTAATTTTAGCAGAAGTTGAACTAGAATCCGCCGATCAAAAGATTGATATTCCTGATTGGATCGGGGAAGAAGTGACTGAAGATCCTCGATATTATAATTCTAATTTAGTTAAAAATCCTTTTAAAAATTGGTAGTTTCTAGGGCTTAGAATCAGTGAGGCAGAGCCTCATTGTTTGATTCCCTGGTAGAACCAGGGAACCAGATTAGTGAGAAATAGCTAAGGTTTTATCGTCGGTTTTTGATTGCTGTTGTTGCTGTTCAATCCACTCTAAAACGCGATTCCAAGCCCACCAACGATCAGGATCATTAAATTGATTTTGACAAGCTTTGCTACTAATATAACCCACATGACCGCCGTATTGAGTTGAAACTAAATGAATCGCAGAATTGGGGGAAGCAGCGGCTTTTAAATCAGGAATAATTGTGGGATCAAATAACGGATCATCCTCAGCATATAAAATTAATGTTGGTTTCCTGAGTTGGGGGATTAACTGTAAACCACTACTCGCTGCATAATACTCTTCAACGGAAGCAAAGCCTAACCGTTTAATCACAAATTCGTGATCAAATCCCCAAATCGAATTTGCACGTTTCATCGCGTCTGGATCAATCTCATTGGGGTGGTATTGATCAATTTGTTTCACTAATTTTTTTAGTTCTTTCGCAATGGCTCGTTCTAAATATTTTCCCCAAGAATGCTGCATTAAATAAGATAAAGAACGAGTTGAATCTAAACTCGGACAAATTACAGCGCCACCCGCTAAATCGGAATCTTTTAATCCTAAATCTGCCCCCCATTCATTCACCGTTTGGGCAAATTTAATCCCCCATAAGGCTAATTGTCCTCCCAAGGAAAATCCAGAAAACCAAAAGGGAGCGGGACAACCCATTTGTTTAGATTGAGCCGCAATTCTAACAAAATCTTCCCCTTCATATAAGCCATCAGACGTTAAAGCGGGAGATAATTCTGCGGTTTTTCCATGAGCGCGCCAATCAAATAAAACCACCGCATATCCAGCAGCAAAGGCTTTTCTTCCTAGAATTCGCAAAAACCATTGATTGTCTAAAGTTCCGGTAATGCCGTAGGTGGCAACAATGGTTCCTTTTGGGTTTTCTGGGAGCGCAACAATACCATAAATGGGTGTATTCTTGGCTCCATAAAAAATCGTTTCCTGATAATTCGGTTCTGGTAAGGTGATGGTTGTTTCCCAATTTTTACTGGCTCTTAATGCAGCATAAACGGTCATTGAAAAGCCATTTTTGAGAAGAAAGGGAGGAGTATAAACAGCTTGAGTCATTAACGGTTAGAAGTTCTCAACAAGTTACTGCTTATAGGGTATCTCTTTTTCGGGCAAAATGCGATGTTAATCGATGAGAACTTAGCGCCTCGGAGTAGAGTCATCGGTTGTCATCCACCTGATTTTATAAACCCCGTTTCGACATGAGTATCTAAACCGCTTGACCGATGGTTTTGCGTCCGGTTATAAAATAAGTGGTCATGTTTCCTTTTCCTTTAACAAAAACGGTTCCTCGACATTCAAAATCATATTGCTCTTTTAGATGGTGATAGATTGTTTCAGTGACTTGAATCCGGTCTTTTTGTCCTTGAGATTCCATCCGAGAGGCAATATTAACCGTATCTCCCCATAAATCATAAATAAATTTTTTAATCCCAATCACACCTGCGACAACGGGGCCTGTATGAATGCCAATTCTTAGCCTAAAAACTTCACCCGTTGAGGTTTGAAATTGACTGATAACCTCCTGCATAGCTAATGCCATTTCTGCCACCGCTTCGATATGATCCGGTCGAGGGTTTGGAACTCCTCCTACTACCATGTAAGCATCGCCAATGGTTTTAATTTTTTCTAATTTATAGGTTTCGGCTAACTGATCAAAAGTCGAAAAAATTTGATTTAGTAATTCGACAACCGCTTCTGGATCAATAGTAGAACTGAGTTGCGTAAAACCGACAATATCGGCAAATAAAACTGTTGCTTCCGCAAAACTATCGGCAATGGTAATATCTCCTTGTTTTAAGCGTTTGGCGATCGCTTCTGGTAAAATATTTAAAAGTAATTTTTCAGAATTTTCCTGTTGTTCCCGTAACGCTTCGGTACGTTCTTCGACTCGATGTTCTAATTCTTCATTTAGTTTTTGGAGGGCAATTTCAGCTTTTCTCCGTTCTGTAATATCCGTTCCAATACAGAGTAATCCGATAAAATTTCCTTGGTCATCCACTAACGGTTTATTTGACCAAGCCACCCAAACCCGTTCCCCATTGCGTTTAATATTTTCATTTTCATTTCGAGTAAATTGATTGGCATCAGTTAAAATATTTTTAAACATCGTTTCTAAGTCTTTTCCTTCCGAATCTTGGTAAGGAATTACTCGACCCAGTGCCGTTTGATTTAAAATTTCTTCCTGAGAATACCCAAAAAACTGTTGAGCAAATTCATTAAAAAAGGTAATTCTCCCTTGAGTATCGACTTTTAAAATAATACTATTGGCATTTTCTACTAATTCTCGATATTTCAGTTCACTGTCCTTTAAAGATTTCTCCGCTAAGGCTCGTTCTGTTACGGTTGCTGATAATAATAACGAGGTAATGGTAATCACACTCATAAAGGTTTGCAGTAACAAAATCGCTTGATTAATGTTGGCAACCTTGGTGACAAAAGGCCCTCCCCCTTGGGAACTGCCCCAAATGGCAATGGTTGAGACAATAAAAGAGGCAATAATCGATGCTTTTTGACCGAATTGAATTGCCGCCCAAATAATGAACGGAAACGGGAAGTATTCTAAGGGGTAAGTTGCGATCGCACCTTCTGTTTTAGAAGCAAAAACAACCCAACTCACCGTAATTAATAAAATAAACCAAACTGTTGCTTTTAAATAAAATCCTTTTAATAAAGTTGGTTTTAGGGGTTGAAAAAGCGGTTGAGGTTGTGTTAAAATTAAAATTAGCGGAGTAAAAACCAGTACCCCCATTGAATCGCCTAAAAACCAATTCCATCGGACTCCCCAAAAATCACTCCAAGGCACAAAACCCATTAAACAAATTCGTAAAACCCCCAAAGTCGAATTAATTTGGGGTGCTAATAACGCCCCAAACCCAATCAGTTTTACAACGTCAATGGCTCGATTCAAAGAAGGATTAAAGTTAGCTCGTTTTAACCAAATCACCGCCAGAACCGCTTGCAAACTGGCACCCAATCCCGATCCGAAAGCATTTAACAGTGAAAATTGCTGTTGAATAATATCAAAGAGAAAAGCACCTAACGCCACTCCCACCCAGAGGCGAGTTCCCATTAAAATTAAAGCCGCTTGTGCAATTCCCGCCGGAGGCCAAACCGCCGACCCTAACCGATGCACCCCAGGAACAGAAAGAGCCAGTTTAGCTGTTAACGCATAAGAAATGGCGATTAAACTGACTTTAATTAAATAATCGGCAATTCTGGACTGGGAAAAGTTCCAGAAACGAGGGGGGTTGGGGTTCATACAGGAGGTTGAGGGTTAAGGTTGTGTGATGAGATCCCTGGTGTCTATTGTTGAGGGAGATTTCCTAAGACTTGATTATTCTAACCCTTTAGGAAACGAGCAAACTGAACGAATGAAGAAAGTTGAAGTTGTCCAATCTGATCCAAAGGGCGAAATGAGTATAGAGTTTTATGTTTAGGAATTGATCATAGATAAGAATTTCGGCAAACTACCTTTTTTAAATTACTCAAAATAGAATTATGCTTCTAGATAAATCCGAAAAAGTGCATCGCTGTATAACTCTATTAATAAGTGTGGTATTTGCGACTGCCTACAGCATCCCCATCAGAGCCCAACCCATTACTCCTATCCCATCCCAGCCATCAACAACAGAAAACCCCAACCCATCAGGAACGCAGCAATCCGTACAGGCGTTTGCTGGACAACTCGCCGTGTTTTTAGGACATCAGGCGGATCTCACCAGTGCCGTATTTAGCCCCGATGGCAGCAAAATTTTGACGGCTAGCGAGGATGAAACCGCCCGCCTGTGGGATCTCAATGGCAATCTTTTAACGATATTTCGGGGTCATGAGAAAGAAGTTAGAAGGGCTATCTTTAGCCCCGATGGCAGCAAAATTTTGACGCTTACCGATTATGAAGCAGTCCGCCTGTGGGATCTTCAAGGCAATCTCCTCAAAGAGTTCCGAGGCGTTGACGATGGCGATAAAATCATAAATGCTGTATTTAGTCCAGATGGTAGCCAAATCCTGACGATTAGTCGGTTTTATAAGCAAGCCGGTTTTGGAGATACATTCCATCTATGGGATACCAATGGCAATCTCCTAGCACAGTTTCAGGGTCGTCCGGAGAAGAGCAGTGGTGGATCAATTTACTCAAAAGCTGTATTTAGCCCGGATGGTCGCAAAATTCTTACTGTCGATTCCCACGGAACCGTGTCCTTGTGGGATCTCAAAGGCAATTTGCTCAAAGAGTTTCAGGGGCATAAAGATGTTGTCATTCGAGCAGAATTTAGTCCCGATGGCAACCAAATCCTCACCGCGAGTGTAGATAAAACTGCCCGTCTGTGGGATGTTCAAGGCAATCTGCTCAGAGAGTTTCAGGGCCATAAAGAGCTAGTTTACAGTGCAGAATTTAGTCTCGATGGCAACCAAATCCTCACCGCGAGTAGCGATACAGCCCGCCTTTGGGATACTCAAGGCAATATGCTGACAGAATTTCGAGGACATGAAGTTTATAGCTGGAGTGTACAAGGATTTAGTCCCGATAGCCGGCAAATCCTGACCAGTGGTCGAGATGGAACCGCTCGTCTGTGGGATACCAAAGGCAATCGACTCGCAACGTTGCGGGGACATGAGAGTGCAGTTAGTGCAGTATTTAGTCCCAATGGTCGGCAAATTATCACCTTTGGTTGGGATCAAGTGCCTCGTTTGTGGGACGTTTCAGCCGCAATTGCTGCCGAATCTGAGCAAATGGCTGCCAGGAAAATCCTTCTAGAAAGTGTGTCTGAAAATAATGCTCAACTAGCAATCTTTCGGGGACATGAAAGTTATGTCAGTAGTGCTGTCTTTAGTCCAGATGGTACGCAAATTCTCACTGCAAGTCGAGATGAAACAGCACGATTATGGGATCTTAAAGGCAATCTCTTGGCAGAGTTTAAGGGGCATGAAGAAGGGATTTATCGAGCCCTATTTAGCCCGGATGGGAGCAAAATCCTCACCACAAATGGTGAGAACATCCGTTTATGGGACAAGAAAGGCAATCTCCTCTCTGTATTGCAAGGACATAATCATATCAATGCAGTATTTAGTCCGGATGGGAGCAAAATCCTCCCCAGCGATTGCCAATGCTATCCGGTTAGCTTGTGGGATAGCCAAGGTAATCTCCTTACTGAGTTGCGGGTACCCAGGAAAGTTGAGGAAATAGAAGAATGGTATTGGATTGTTAACAGTGCAGCATTTAGTCCTGATAGCAGCCAAATTCTCACCGTTAGTGAGGATAGAATTGCTAGATTGTGGGATATCAAAGGTCATCTTTTAGCCGAATTCCCACTAGGGCATGAGAAGACTGTCAAAAGTGTAGTTTTTAGTCCCGATGGTCGCCAATTCCTGACAGCAAGTAATGATGAAACTGCCCGGTTGTGGGATCTCACAGGCAATCTCCTTGCTGAGTTCCGGGGGCATAAGGAAAGACTCGAAAGTGCTCTATTTAGCCCAGATGGAAGTCAAATCCTGACCAAGAGTTTAGATGATACGGCTCGTCTGTGGGATCTCAAAGGCAATTTCTTGACAGAGTTTCGAGTCGATGAAAGACATCTTAGAAGTGTAATCTTTAGCCCGGATGGTCGGCAAATTCTCACCACCAGTAGTGAAACTTTCGGCCCTGGAATCGCCCGGTTGTGGGATACCAAAGGTAATCTTCTAGCTGTGTTTCGGGGACATGAAGGCACCACCCACAGTGCAGTATTTAGCCCCGATGGCCGACAAATTCTCACGGCCGGTGATGATGGCACTGCCCGGTTGTGGGATGTCTCAGTGGCAATTGCAGCCCAAGCCGAGCAAACGGCTGCTTTGCAAGCTTTTCAGGAAAATCTTTCTAAAAATAGTGCTCAACTGGTAGAGTTACGGGAAGACAAGGAAGTTCAGAGTGCAGTATTTAGCCCCGATAGCCGACATATCCTCACGGCTAACGGAGAAATCGTCCGCTTGTGGGATAGCAAAGGCAATCTTCTAACCGAATTTCAAAGCTCAAAAGAAAGGATTGGTAGACCAGTATTTAGCCCCGATGGTCGCTATATCCTTACAACTGGTGATGAAACCGCTTACTTGTGGGATATCAAAGGTAATATGGTGACAAAGTTCCAGGGGCACAAAAGTTCTGTTACCAGTGCAGTATTTAGCCCGGATGGCCAGCAAATTGTTACCACAAGTATAGATAGCACCGCCCGCCTGTGGGATACCCAAGGTAATGTTCTGGCTGTATTCCAAGGCCATGAGAGTTATGTCAACAGCGCCGTATTTAGTCCCGACGGCAGCCAAATCCTCACCGCTAGTTTAGATAACACCGCTCGGTTGTGGGATACTAAAGGCAGTCTTCTGGCTGTGTTCCGGGGGGATGATAGGAAAGTTGAAAATGCAATCGTCGAAAGTGCAGTATTTAGCCCTGATGGTCGGCATATCCTGACTGCCCACAGTTCTGTCTATGGAGATGCCCGCCTGTGGGATACCCAAGGCAATCTTTTAGTAGAGTTTCAAGGGCAGAAGGATGTAAGTCAAAGCCGAGGTTTCCGCAATCGTGCAATATTTAGCCCGGATGGGAGTCAAATTCTGATTACCAGTAGCGATGGAATCCCTCGTTTATGGCATATCAAAGGCAATCTCATTAAAGTATTTCGAGACCATGAAGGTTCTGTTAACAGTGCAGTATTTAGTCCAGATAGCCAGCAAATCCTTACTGCTAGTTGGGATAAAACTACCCATCTGTGGGACAACGAAGGAAATTTGTTAGCAATCTTCCGGGGACATGAGGATAGTGTCGAAAGTGCAGAATTTAGCCCCGATGGTCGCCAAATTCTGACGGCTAGCAGGGATAGAACCACCCGTGTATGGGATATTGCCACCGGAATCAAGGTTTCTGCGGCTGAAGTCGCCTACATCAAAGGTAATCAACTCTCAAACCAAGGAACTATTGAATCTAGACAACTCGCCCTCCAGAAGTTGGAAGAAGCCCTCGCACTCTATCGTGAAGAGGGAAACTATGCCCAAGCTGCACGTACTCTTTTATCAATGGGTAAAATTTACGTTAATTTCGGACAATTTCAATCGGCTCTCGATTCCTACAATCAAGCATTGCCTTTATCGCGACAAGCGGGTGTCAAAGCAGAAGAAGCAGTTCTACTCAACAGTCTCGGTCAACTCTACACCGATTTAGCCGACCCGAAAACAGCCCTCGATTACTATAACCAAGCATTGCCCTTATTTTATCAATTAAATGACCAAAGTGCGATCGCCCACACCCTCAACAACATTGGTAATATTTATGCGGCTACCGGACAATGGGAAAAGGCGATTTCCTCCTACAATCAAGCTTTAGTCTTCTCCCGACCCATCGGTGATTTAGCTGCCGAAGCGACTGCCTTAAGTGGTATTGGTAGCACTTACATCGCCTCCCAAGACTGGTCAACCGCCCTCAATGCCTACAACCAATCTCTCCTGATTTCCCGCCACCTCAACGACAAAATCAAACAAACGACAATACTCAATCAACTCGGAAAAATAAACGCTGCATTAGGTCAGAATTCCACCGCCATCGAACACTACAACCAAGCTTTATCTTTAGCCCAACAACTCGGTTACAAAACCGAAGAAGCCCACATTCTCTATAATCAAGCCCTCTTCAACCGCCAACAAAATAACCTCACCGACGCCAAAACCGAAATCGAAACCGCCATTAATATTATCGAATCACTCCGTACCCAAATCGCTTCTCAAGAACTGCGACAATCTTACTTTGCTCGTAACCAAGATTATTATCAATTTTACATCGATTTATTAATGCAATTACACCAACAAAACCCCAATCAAGGATATGATGGTGAAGCCTTGCACATTAGCGAACGCGCCCGCGCCCGCAGTCTGATAGAACTCCTCACCGAAGCCACTGCGAATATTCGTTCAGGTGCTGACCCCAAACTATTAGAACAAGAACAAAGTTTACAACAACAACTCAATGATTTAGAAAATCGCAAATATCAACTGCAAAGCGGTCAATATAACCAACAAGAACTCGATGAAATTCAACAAAAAAGGGACAATGTTCTGGCTCAACTCAAACAACTCGAAGCCCAAATTCGCACCAGTAGTCCCCGCTACGCCGACCTCAAATATCCCGAACCTTTGAATCTCCAACAAATTCAACAACAGGTACTCGATGATGATACTCTACTTCTAGAATATTCCCTTGGCGAAGACCGTAGTTATCTTTGGGCCGTTACCAAAAACAGCATTAATAGTTATATACTGCCCAAACAAAGCGAGATAGAAAGTGCTGTTGAAACTTTCCGTCAATCTGTAACTCAAGATAGCGCAGCAACTATCGATACCGGACTCCCACTCAGCCAAATCCTTCTCTCTCCTGTCGCCAATCAATTCGGGAATAAACGTTTATTAATTGTCGGAGATGGAGTCTTGCAATATGTTCCCTTTGCGGCATTACCGATACCGACCTCTTCTCCCTCCTTCCCTGCGAGGGAAGGGGGGTCGGGGGGGTTAGGTCTGTCCCCTCTCCTCGTCCAAAACGAAATTGTGACGCTTCCTTCTGCCTCAACGGTTGCCATTCAACGTCGCCAACTGCAAAATCGTTCCCCTGTCGCCAAAACGGTCGCCGTGATTGCCGATCCGGTTTTCAGTCTCAAAGATTCTCGGATTACTGGCAATCCACCTGTACAATCCCGCAATACATTATCCGAGCTTAACCTAAATCGCGCTACCCGTAACCTATTAGGTTTAGGGGGAGGGGGTCAAATCTTTGACCGTCTCAAATATACCCGCGATGAAGCGAATCAAATTATCGCCTTGGTTCCCGAAACCCAACGTTTCCAAGCATTTGATTTTGAAGCCTCTCGCCAAATCGCCACAAACCCGAATTTAGCCGAATATCAGATTATTCACCTCGCCACTCACGGATTAATCGATCCCATCAATCCTGAGTTATCAGGAATTGTGCTATCTCTTTACGACCAAAAAGGCAACTCGGAAGATGGTTTTTTGCGCCTCCATGATATTTTTAACTTGAATTTACCTGCGGAATTAGTCGTATTAAGTGCTTGCGAAACGGGATTAGGTGAAAATGTCAAAGGGGAAGGTTTAGTGGGCTTGACAAGAGGTTTTATGTATGCAGGCTCAAGGCGGGTGGTGGTGAGTTTGTGGAGTGTCAATGATGCGGCAACTTCTCAGTTAATGGCAAAATTTTATCAGAAGATGTTACAAGGAAAGCAAAATCCGACGACAGCACTTCGAGAGGCGCAACTGGAAATGTGGAATTCTCAGCAATGGCAGTCTCCCTATTATTGGGCGGCATTTACGGTACAGGGCGACTGGCGATAACTTCTTGGGATTTCTACAACGGGGTTCCAAAATTCTGTGTCCAATAATGATTATAATTCAGGGTACCAGAATCAGTTTCTAAACAATAATAACCCACACCAATTTCTGTTAAATTAGGATTAAGAATATTGGCTCGATGCCCTGGACTATTCATCCATCCAGAAACAACTTGTTCAGGAGTTGTATAGCCTGCTGCGATATTTTCTGCCGCACTTGAGAATTGATATCCAGCCGCTGTAATTCGCTGCGCCATCGTACTTCCATCAATCCCTGTATGACTAAAAAAGTCTTGCCATGCCATATTTAAACTATGATTTTCAGCAGAATATTCTAACAAAGGATTATAGGTCAACGGGGTTAAACCTGCTTTAATTCGTTCTTCATTGGTCAGATCAAAAACGCACTGTTCAAAAGTTTTAGGAACAGTGACATTACCGATGAGAGGGTCATAGTAGGGATAACTATTAAGAGTTTCTAGGTTAGGAGTTCCGGTGAGAATATCAATATTGGCAGGATCGTTAGTCATAATTTCCTCTTGATTAGAATTAAGAGGACTATTTAGAAAAAGTCTAAAATCTCCCTCTTAAATAACCGTTTATTTTTTAATCTCTTTCCTAATAGGATGGATTTAGTCTTGACTTTCTTTACTGTAAATCTTTGAATATAATTAGCCAACAGTAGACCTACGGAACTTTAGATCATTCTTGTTTTCCTAGATCCGTAAAATCCCTAAATGAGTTTGCTGTTGGGTAAAAAATAGAGAGTCAAACTTGATTCTGTAAAGTTCGTAAACTAAAAACCCCGGTTTCTCTAAGAAACCGGGGTTTTGGCTTGTAGGAACCCCCAACAAAAAAAACGATCGCACTTAATAATATAAATGCGATCGCCCTTAAATTAATTTCAATTAAAATTAACCCACCGTCGCCACATTATAACGACTGGTTAATTTATCCAATTGTTTGGTTAATAAACTCAGGAATAATCCCACATCAGTCACAACGCCGATCGATTCAACAGAACCGCGATCGCTCAGTTTTGTCACCACCGCCGGGTTAATATCCACACAAACCATTTTCACCCCAGAAGGCGTCATATTTCCAACCCCAATGGAATGCAGCATCGAAGACAACATCAGAATCATATCCGCGCCTTTGAGCAATTCGGCATAATGTTCTTGAGCTTTAATTAAATCCATGTGGGTATCGGGGAGGGGGCCATCATCCCGAATTGAACCCGCTAGGGAGAAGGGAACATTATGTTTCACGCATTCATACATAATGCCACTGGAAATCACCCCTTGTTCAACGGCGGCGGCAATACTTCCACAACGACGAATGCTGTTAATCACTTTCAAATGGTGGCGGTGTCCCCCTTTGACGGCGACGCCTTGTTTCATATCGACACCGAGGGAAGTTCCCATGATCGATTGTTCCATATCGTGAACCGCGATCGCATTTCCCCCTAACAACGCCTGGACATAGCCTTCGCGGATCAACCGGGAGAGGTGTTCCGCACCACCCGTATGGATCACCACGGGGCCAGCCGTTACCACTACTTTACCGCCACGATCGCGAATTTGGCGCAATTCCCAAGCGACTTGTTCCACAATTAACTCAACGCGGCGTTCACTGGAAACTCCCGCCGACATAAAGCTAAATTCTTGAGTGTTGCGTTGTTCGCGAGATTCGGTTTTGCGAATAGTACGAATACCGACGACATCCACCACCACTTGTTCGCCAACTTCTAAGTCGCGGAGAATCTTGCATTTGGCGACTAAACCGTCGGGCGTTTGGGAAATGGCGATCGCACCGTCCATCCGTTGATTTTGAACCGTGATCCATTCTCCATTCACCCGCACTTCCGTCGGATAAATGGTGCTGACATAGAAATCATCTGGCGCCACCCCATTTTTCAGGACGGGTTCTAACTTCGCATCCCGCAGATCTTGATCCACAGACACCACGCCAATATCAATTAATTGGCTCATAATTTCTTCCATGACTTCATGGGAAGGTGCTGTGATCTTAATATCCGCTTTGGAAGTGCTTTGGCGTTGTTCTCCTAAGTTAAAATTCAGGACTTGGAAGCTACCGCCCCCTTCAACCACTAAATCTAAGGCGCGGTTAATTAAGCCTGCATCTAAGAGGTGTCCTTCCATGCGGACGGTGCGGCTTTCGATATTGACGGCGGCGTGGCGATCGCCAATAATCGGTTCAGTCACCCGCAGCGTCAAACATTTCGCAGCGCCGCCGGCTTTGAGAAATTCCGTTAACGGTGTTTCAAGAACGGTAAAGCCTGCTTCTTGCAGTTTAGCTTTTAAGTTATCGCTGGCTTTGTTCATAATCACCGTTTGATTAATATTCACGGTGTTACAAGCAAAGTTAATGGCGTCGGGTTCTTCCACAATAATGCGTTTTTCGGGAGGAACTCGCAGTTCAATTAAACGATTAGAATAGGAGTCAAAAGCCGGAGGATAATACATCAAATAACCGCCTGTCAGAGGACAGAAGCAGGTATCGAGATGATAAAAGCGTTCATCCATTAACCGCAGAGACAGCACTTCAATATCCAGCCATTCTGCGATCAGGGGGTGGGAGTCGAGTTCTGACCGGAAGCCATAGCCCGCCCAGAGATAGCGTCCTTCCCGATCAAATAAGGCATCTCCAGCGCCTTCAAAGGGTAAATCTTTGGGGAGTTCATGAACGGTGAAGCCTTGGCTTTCAAACCATTCTTTAAAATACGGTTCTTCGCCTTGGCGTTCTTTATGATAAAAACGACTCAGAACAACGGTTTTGTCGAGAACTAATCCCGCGTTGGCGGTGAATACCATGTCCGGCCAACCTTTGGCGGGGGTTACTAAGTCAACGATGGCGTGATCTTTGAGGGTATGATAAAGTTTTTGCCATTGTTCTCTGGCGCGATCAAAGGAAGATTTGTGGATGTTGCCCTCCATCCAGGGATTGATTACATAGTCCACATCATAGTGGTCTGGAGGACACATGAGAATGCGAATTGATTCTGTCATTTTTAACAATAGGGTAGACGCTTAGAATTTCTACCGATACTAGATTTAAGTTACTGCTCCGTCCCGATTCTTTTATAGAAACGGGGAATTTTGAGCGATGAAAAGCCAACTTTTAATTATATCACGAGGATACGGTTGGCTTTTCCCGGGTTGGGGATTATGTTATGAAATCTTGATATTAAGTTTCTGTTAGTTTAGTTACAGTTTTTGCAGGTTTTGTTGCGATCGCGTGTTCACTAAACTCTTGCCAGTCAAGGGATTTCTTGAAAAGAAAAATTGCCAGTAGCCACTTAAGAAAAATAGAGATTGATTTTAAAGGGTTAATTTTAAAACTTAGATAAAATCCATTTCAATTCAATTAATAAGAACTAGGATAGTCAGGCTAAACCACCGTTTATCCTGACATTTTTTTAGCTGTGAAATCAAGTTCTGGCATTGGGAGGGGTTGTTTAAAGATTTTATTTCACCCATAAACCACCTGAATCAACTTGCCTCTCTAAGGATCTGAAACTCTAAATATCGGGGATTGATGGGCAGAGCATCGTCCTACTCAATTCATTTTACGAGGTTTAAGTTCTTTTTAACTTGCTTACGAAATCGTTAAATTCTGGATAATTAAGCCAATCTCCATCACAATAGAAATAGAAGCAGAACACCATCGCATGATTCCGACAAATCAGAAGAATGATGGGAGAAGCAAATTTTGCAAGTACAGTCAAGTTGTCATCAGTCTTAAGCTAGATTCTGTATCGGACTCAAGACGACAGAGGTTGATTTTATGATTGTTTCAACCTAGAGATTAACTGACAAAACTTGCTATTGTTGTTTAAGGTTGAAAAATGTGTTGATCTTGCTCACTGATGGATTGTTCCACCGCAACTCGACCCGTCTTCTCTGCTTGTTCATGGTTCTGTGAGAACCTCTCGACGCCTAAAACAATTTGGCTTTGAGGGTCGTTGTATCCTGTGCTAGCCGTAACGGCGAGGTCACCTCGTCCCATAAACGGACGCTGATTTTCTCTGGAGGATTAACTTTAAATGTTCCCCCAAACTGACCTCCAAACCTTTGTTCAGGTTGTGCCTGTTTGCTGCACTGAGGCTCCGCTAGAAACGCTGCGGTTAATTTTTTCTGAAGGAAACTGTGAACAGGTGATCATTGTCAACCCACAGAACCATCCCCTGGGTTTGGTTTCCTTGCATCGGTTATTGCCCTATCTGCTGAACTCCTCCCGTTTAAACTGGCACCAACCGCTATCGACTGTCAACCATGGGCTGATGACCTCCCTACGTTTAGTTCCCGCCCATCTGAACTTAGAAACATTAGGATTATATCTGCAACAACAAACGGATCATTTAACCGAAGTCACTGCGCCTTTAGCGTTGGTGAATGACAACGGAGAATTTATCGGACTGGTTAATAACTTACAAGTATTGCAGTATTTAACTCAACAGTCGCTTTCCCTCAATCCTGTTCAACCCCCCAAACCCGCCCTGAAAGACGCTTTATTGTCGGCGCGTTTAATTGACTTTTTAGATGAACTGCCTATCCCATTAATGCTGCAAACCGAGGATAGGACACTTGTTCATCAAAATTCGGCTTGGCAATCTTTAATTGGTAATAGTCCAGAACAGTTGCAAGAAGTGGCGGCATCTGTCACCCGTTGGACGTTTCCGACCCCTGCCACAGTGGCGGTTCCCAGCCCCACCCCTTTGTCTTCCGTAGAATCCGGTGCTGTTCCCTTCAGAAATCGGGGTTCTAGCCATTTGCCCGAACCACTGCCCGAACCCGCTTCCGAGGAAACGGCGGCGTTACAAATGCCGAGTTGGTGTCAATTGGGCAACCAACCGGACACTTATATTTGCGTTTGTCCGATGCCCAATAACCAAGAACGGGTTTGGCAATTTACCCGCCAACGGTTGAATCCTGAATGTCAGACCCCCAACGAGTGGGCGACTGACCCGGAATTAATAGGGGTTCTTAATCATTCCGTTTGGCTGGTTCTCGCTCAAGACATTACTGAACAACATCGAGTCGCCCAAGAATTAACCGCTAAAAATGCCGATTTAATTCAACTGAATCGCCTTAAAGATGAATTTTTAGCTTGTATTAGTCATGAATTAAAAACCCCCTTAACCGCCGTTTTAGGTCTTTCGAGTTTATTAAAAGACCAAATGTTAGGACAATTAAACGACCGCCAAGCCCGCTATGCCGAATTAATTCATAAAAGCGGTCGTCATTTGATGTTAGTAGTCAATGATATTTTAGACTTAACTCGAATTGAAACGGGACAATTAGAATTAAGTCCCGAACCGATTCAAATTCGCGCCGTTTGTGAACGGGCGTTTGAAATTGCCCTCCAACAACATCAAGAACAAGATAAATCGGAAGCCCTCCCCAAAACCGATTCTTTAACCGCCACTAAACCTCGATTTAAGTTAGAAATAGAAGCGGGTTTAGAATCCTTTGTTGCCGATGAACTGCGATTGCGGCAAATGTTAATTAATCTGCTTTGTAATGCCTTAAAATTTACCCCCAACCGCAGTGGTTTTGGTTTAAAAGTCAGTCGTTGGGAAAATTGGATTGCCTTTACCGTTTGGGATAAAGGAATCGGCATTCCTGAAGACAAACAACATTTAATTTTTCAGAAATTTCAACAACTAGAAAGTCCCCTAACCCGCAAATTTGAAGGCACCGGATTAGGATTAGTATTAACCCAACGACTGGCGCGGTTACATGGCGGCGATGTCAGCTTTATTTCTAAACCGGAAAAAGGCAGTCAATTCACCTTATTATTACCGCCGCGTCCTCCGTCGGTGAATTGGGAATTTGACGAAAATACCACTCAGGAACGCCGGGAATTATATCCGCCCACTCGTTCTAATCCGATGTCTCAATCTCGGTTAGTGTTAGTGGTCGAAGCAGTTCCCCAATTTATTCAAACCCTCAGTAATCAACTCACCCATTTAGGATATCGAGTGGTCATTGCTCGTTCAGGAACAGAAGCCGTTGAAAAAGCCCGTCGTCTGCAACCGAAAGTAATTTTACTCAATCCGTTGCTACCGTTATTATCGGGTTGGGATGTTTTAACGTTACTGAAAACCGATAATCAAACTTATGAAATTCCGGTGATTATCACGGCGACTTTAGCCGATAAACAACGGGCAATGGTGAACCGTTGTGATGGATTTTTAAGCTTACCTGTTCATGCTTTAGACTTACAACAAGTGTTAGCTGAATTAATTCCTGAACCGAATTTAACACCACCGGAACCGTTAATGATTCTTTGGTTAAGTTTAAATGATGGTTCATCCGTTTTAACAAAAGAATCTGAAAGTTTTGTCTATTCTACTACTGAGGATTTAGAAGCGGGATTCATTCCCCCTTCTATTTATCGTTCTGCGTTATTTTTACCCCATTTTTCCCACTGTCGAATTTTAGAAGCCGATGACTTAAATCAAGCCCTAATGATTGCTCAAATTTGGCGTCCGAATGTTATTGTTTTAGAACGTCATGCTTCTGTAGAAAACCCCTTAACTTTTCTGAGTAAACTGAGCGAACAAGAAAGTTTAGCTCGTTTACCCATTGTTACCCTTGATTCGGTCACCACTCAAGTCGCTAACCAAATTAAAAACTTATCAATTTTTCCCTGTTTAACCCATGCTTCTGAGGAAAATCAAACTGCCCAAGATGCCTTTATGCAAACGGGAACCGCCTTATTAGAAGTGATTCAAATTGCCACTCGCTTAAGTTGGAAACCGAATATTTTAGTGATTGATTCTTTACTTTTCCCTAAAAAACAACCCGGAAATGAATCAAAAATGAATTCAGGAACGGGAGAGAATCATCGCTCCTCAAGTTCTTGTAATTTTAACCCGAAATCCAAAATTTCTAACCCTCGCAAACCTTCAACGGTTAAACTGCAAAATCAAGAGGGTAATGATGTTAATTCTCAATTAGATAAAGCCTTACTACAATATATTGAAATTGCAGGATTTCGCAGCATTATGGGACAAAGTTGGCCGGAGATTCTTCAGCAGATTCAATGTCAAAGTATTGATTTAATTTTAATTTGTTTACGAGACAAGTCTTATATTAATCTCGTTGATTCTTTGCATTCCATTGAACAAATGCTGAAAAAAATTCCCATTATTGTCTTACCCCATTCTCCGTTAAAATTATCCCTGAAATCTGAAAAAAGTCAAAAATCTAAAAAAGAAACGGGAACTGAGTTACAGGGGTTTACTGCTTCAGAAATGCAAACGTATCTACAACGCTTAAATTCTAGCTTACGGCTGAAAATTATGCCGAATCAAACCTCTGGAGAACAACTCCTAGAACAAATTAAGATTCTTCTGACTCAAGTTAAAGCTTAATTTGTTTTGCTAAAATAAGGTACTTTCAATCAACAGCCAGACTGACTCTGTTGGTCTTGTCCTGCTCAACCGAGAATCAACCGTTGTTCTGAGAGGTTCATCATTGGGGTGTATTTACGACATAAGATAACATAGCACTACGCATTACGGTTAAGACAGAGAGAATAACTGTAATTGTGTCGATGATTAAGAATTCTCCTGGCTCATACAGCGTAGCTGCTATAAAAGTGTTCTAATCAGGATGTTAGCCCGGTATCCAGACTATGACTCAAAAATCGATTACAACCGTCGTAAATTCTAATTCCCAGCGGAATTTTACCTTCACTAAACGTGGGTTGGTTTCACTAATAGGTGGATTTTTTACCACATTAATTGCCGCTTTCCCTGTTCAGGCAGCCGAGGATGTTTCCTTAACCTTTGGAAATGCTAAAATCACCGTGTCTGTAGAAGCGTTAGAAGCCTATGCGAACTCAGGAACGGTTGATCCCAAATTAAGAAGTTTTTTGCTGATCTTGAATGGAGAAGATCAAGAACAGTTTAAAAATGTCTTACTTGATCCCCATAAAATCGACTCGGTGATGCTATCTCAATTTTTAAATTCCCGGACAGGAGATATATTTTTAAGGAAACTAGGCAATATTATTCAAGCTGAAAGAAACCTACAAGATTCAGTAGCCATTCAAAATGGATCAGAAGCGATTAAAACAGCTTTAATTAAATCAAGTCAAGAGCCGGAAGGAATCACGTTACTGAATATTCTACGGCAATTTCCCAATCCAGAAATTCAACTCAATATCCAACATATTTTTCAACTGCGGAGCCAGGTAAATGACCTCCTAGAAGAAACCAATGCCGTTGTTGCAGAAATTGTTAAATTATCCTCAGAAGAAATGGCTTTAGCTCCTACGATTGATTATAGTAAAAAAAGAGATTTAAAGCAATCAGGAGACTTTCAAGTTAACAAAAAAACGTTAACGTTAAAAGATACTCAACGGAATCGAGAATTAGTCGTTGATCTTTATATTCCCAGTCCATTAAGTGCCGTTAAACGGGGAAAAGTTAATTCTATTCCCATTATTATGATTTCTCACGGATTAGCCGCTAACCGCGCTAATTTTGCTTATTTAGGAGAACATTTAGCCTCTCATGGATTTTTAGCGGTTCTTCCTCAACATCCAGGGAGTGATACGGATCAACTCCAAGCTTGGTTATCCGGTCAAGTTTCCGATGGATTTCAAGTCACTGAATTTATTGACCGACCCCTCGATATTCACTTTATTTTAAATGAATTAGAAGCGCGAAATGCCAGTGAATTTAATGGTCAGTTAAATCTGCAAAAAGTTGGGGTAGCGGGTCATTCTTTTGGGGCTTATACTGCCTTAGCCGTCGCCGGAGCTAAAATTGATTTTAATAATTTAAGAAAAGAATGCACACATCAGTTTAATTCGATTAATTTAGCCCAGATTTTCCAATGTCGAGCCTTAGAACTGCCCGAACAAACCTATAATTTTAGAGATGAACGGGTAAAAGCCATTGTGGTAATGAATCCGGTTAATAGTAGTATTTTTGGGCAACAAAGTTTAAGCAAAATTTCAATTCCGGTGTTCTGGAAAACCAGTGGAAAAGATACCGTCGCGCCTGTTGCTTGGGAACAAGTGCGATCCTTTACCTGGTTAACGACCCGGCAAAAATATTTATTATTAGCAGAAGGCGATCGCCATATTAACCTGAATTTAAACTTAATGAATCAAACCCTGAGTGCCTCTTTAAAAGAAATTGTTGCCCCCGTTCCTGAACCTGTAACCGAATATATTCGCGCCTTTAGTCTGGCTTTTTTTGAAGCCTATGTCAGAGAAGATCAAACCTATAAATCTTATCTAAATGCGTCCTATGCTAAAACCATTAGTCAAGAACCTTATCCCCTCAGCTTAGTTCATTCTCTTTCAGCCGAACAGTTTTTACAAGTGTTAGAAAGTCGGCCAAAAACTCGATCTTCCGAACCTAACTAATGCAGAATACAATATTGTTAAGCCTTCTGATTCTGACTTCTGCCCTCTCAAACAATTAGGAAATCGCAATTATGCGTTGGTTTCACGCTTTAACGTTAGCAACTGTCTTAACGATTGGATCAGCTTTTCCTGGGGTTGCCGCTGATTTTATCGTCTTACCCCTTGGCAAAAATAATGTAAAAATTTCCGTCAATTCTTTAGAAACCTATGCAAAAGGAGGTCAATTAAATCAAGATGATCCGTTGTTTCCCTATCTGAAATTATTAAATCCTCAACAAGAACAAAGCTTCCGAAAAATCTTACAATCTCGTTATTCTCCCCAAGGGGTTTCGATTGATCAATTCTTAAATTCTCCTTTAGTCGCTGGACTTTTAATTAACCTTGGAAAACTATTACAAACTCAGTCGGGAGACAATGGCGCCAGTGCGATCCAAACGGCGGTTGTTCAAGCGGCTAAGACTTCCCCTGACTTTACCCTTTTAGAGATTATCCGTCAGTTTCCCAGTCCTGAAATTCGGGTGAATCTGGAGCAAGCGGTGGGAACAATGGCAGAATTATTAACGTTAGTTCAGCAAACGGAATCGGCTTTTAATCGTTTAGAAGAATTATCAAAACTTGAAGCAGCAACAACAACCCCTGTTAATTTTAATCAAATGCAAGATTTAAGAAAACAGGGGAACTTAAAGGTTTCTAAGCAAACCATTTCTGTTCCTAGTTCTCAAGGCAATGGTTCCTTTGAGGCTGATGTTTATTTTCCGGAACTTAACTCCAATCAATTTTCCTATCCTGTCCTGGTCATTTCTCATGGTTTAGCGTCCCACCGTTCTCGGTTTGAAAATTTAGCAAAACATCTCACTTCCTACGGATTTGCGGTGGCAGTTCCGCAACATTTAGGCAGTGATTATCAACATTTTCAATCTTTAATTCATGGGAATACGGAGAATTTATTAGAACCGGAAGAATTTCTAAACCGACCCAGGGATATTACCCAGTTACTGAATGAACTAGAAACATTAAATAGTTCCTTATTTAAAAATCAGTTAAATCTAGAAAATGTCGGGATTATTGGTCATTCGTTAGGGGGATATACCGCTTTAGTATTAGGGGGAGCTACCCTCAATTTTACCCAACTTAAAACCGACTGTGAACGGGAAGAAATTCCCTTAAATCCGTCTCTTTTTCTTCAGTGTTTAGTCTTAAAAATTCCTGAAGCTAATTATAATTTACAAGATCCAAGAGTGCAAGCTGTTTTAGTTTTAAATCCATTAAATAGTAGCGTTTTAGGAGAATTAGGATTAAGCCGAATTCAAGTTCCTGTGATGATGGCAACGAGCAGTGCTGATTTCTTAACCCCTGCGGTATTAGAACAAATAAAATCCTTTACTTGGCTGACAACTCCCCATAAATATTTAGTGGTTCAAAATCGAGCGAATCATTTTTTTGATATCAGAGACAAAGATAACTCAGAACAATCCGTCATTTCTTCGTTAGTTTCTCCGAGTTCTGAAATTAATCATGGTTATATTAGAGCCTTAAGTGTTGCATTTTTTAAAACCTATATTACTCAAGATTCTCAATACAAACCCTATCTCAATGCCGCTTATACTCAAACAATTACTAACTCTAATTATCCTCTCAGTTTAGTGCAATCTTTCACCCCAGAGCAATTCGCTGAAGTGGTTAAGCGTAGAACATTTCCCCAAGAATAATGATCTAGACTGGGAAATTCTCACGTTTTTATTGAATAAAAATTTACGGCTAGCATTTTTAATGCTAAAATTAGCTCAATTATTTTAATTGACTCCATCAATGAACTTATTTAATAAACCTTCGGTTTGCCCAAAAAACATTAAAAAAAAGTTAAATAATTCTAGGCTCTATTTCCACTTTTCTAGTCTATGTTTAGGAATTTTCTCAGGACTGCTAGCCACGACTTCTTCAGTAATGGCTGCTGAACGAATTGGTCTTAAATATGATATTGGTACGGCTTATGTTTCCGTTGCTGACCTCGAAAAATTTGCGAAAGAAGGAGATGTTTCTCCGGTTTTATCCGTTTATCAACAAATTTTACAAATCGAAGATCAAGAAAAACTGCGTCGGCTTTTACTCACCCCAGCAGAAGCCAGTCCTTGGGCAATTCAACAGTTTAATAATACCCCACTCGGTACGGCTGTTTTAAGTCGTTTTGGCAATATTATTCGAGTTGATAACGGTCAAAATGGTTTAGATGCTTTAAAAACAGCAATTAATAAAGCATCTGGTCTTGAAAATGGTTTAACGCTGCTGGGAATTTTACAAGAATTTCCATCTGAAACGATAGAAATTGACCTTAATTATGGGGTAGATATTATTCGAGATTTATCTCAAATTATTTATGAAGATAAAACCGTGATTAACTGGATTAATCAACAAGCTAAAACTAAAACCGATAATCCCGCCATTAACAAGCCACATCCTAATTTTAAAAACCCCGGTTCGATTCGCTGGGAAAAACAAACCTTTACCTTTCAAAATCCCAATCGCGATCGCCCTTCTCCCGTTGACATTTATATTCCTCAAGTGTCAACTCCTACCTCCGTTATTGTTATTTCTCATGGGTTAGGTTCGGATCGAAATACCTTCAAATATCTAGCCGAACATTTAGCGTCTCATGGCTATTTTGTCGCCGTTGTTGAACATTTAGCCACCAGTGCGGAAGGATTAGGAAACTTTTTTCAAGGTTTGTCTAAACCCCCTAACCCCACAGAATTTATTAATCGACCGTTAGATATTAAATTATTACTAGATGCTTTAGAAAAAAAAGCCAACGCTGCCGAATTTCCTAGCCCATTATTACTTAATAATGTAGGGGTACTCGGTCAATCCTATGGCGGTTATACAGCCTTAGCGTTAGCAGGTGCTAAATTGAATCCTAATCAACTTAATCAAGAATGCGATAACTCAACAAATCGAAGAATTACATTAAATATTTCTGTCTTCCTTCAATGTCGAGCTAGCGATGTTATTAATCAAGCTAATAATATTCAAGATAAACGTGTTAAAGCTATTATTGCAATTAACCCGTTTACTAGCCTCATCTTTGGAGAAGAAGGGATGAGCCAAGTTAAAATTCCAACCTTAATGATTGGGAGTAGTAATGATTATGTGGCGCCTGCATTCAGTGAACAAATTATTCCGTTTACTTGGCTAAAAAATCCTGAAAAACATTTAATTTTATTAGATCAGGGAACGCATTTTTCCTTCTTAGAACCCGGAGAATCAGTTCTCCCAGTTCCGGCTCAAATGGTCGGGCCTGATCCACAACTGTCTTTTCCTTATTTAAAAGCAATCAGTTTAGTATTTTTTAATAGTTATATTCGCGACGAAGTGGAGTATTTACCCTTTTTAAGCCCTGGTTATATTAAAAGAATGGAACAAGCTCCATTTGGTTTAAGTATTATTGATTCTTTAACAAAAGAAGAACTTCAAGCGATTATTAGTGACCCGTCCCAATGATAGGTTGGGTTTTAACCGTCTTCTGAATTAAAAGAATATTGATGCCAATAATCCTTTACTTGGTCATCAAATTGACTAGCATTGTCAAAATGATATATTTTCATAGGTTTAATCTTATATAAAGTTCTATACCGAGACTTCCCAGAAACCGGGTTTCTACAATCACTTTACTACACAATAAAAAGATTCGTTCAGAAACCCGGTTTCTCCCGATCGCCACTAATCTAAAAAGGGCTGAATACTGAAATCTTTGAAAGTAATTGTATAACTCAACCGTTTTCCTGTTGTAATAAATTTCATCATCGTTTCACTCGCAACCCCAACGGTTAAAACTACTAAATTTCGAGCCAAAGGATAATCACAAACATCATCATTAACATCAGAAGGAACGCGATAATATTCATTCCAAATTACCTCAGCATAATCACTGGATAATCCGACATGAAGACAAGGTAAATTCAGATTCATACAGTAATCGGTCACAATTTGACGCGCAATACTGTTATCAAAGGCATCAATAACTAAACCCCTATTACTGAACAGTTGCTTAATATTAGAAGCGGTTAACTCCTTCGTTTCAACTTGAATTTGTACCCCAATGGCACGATATAAAGAATTGGCTAAAATTTTCGCTTTAAATGCTCCCACATCTGAACGATAATAAGGTTGAGTCGAAAGATTATGTTCTTCAATGCGATCGCGATCAATCACTTTTACATTTCCAAACCCAGACCGCACTAAATTTTCAGTTAAATTCGCACCCAACGCACCCGCACCACAAATCGCGATCGGAAACTGACGAAATTGTTCTAAAACTTGACAAGAACGATACAATTGTTCATGTAAAAAAATAGACATTTTTTTAGCTCCATAACTTACGAGAAACCAGGTTTCTTAACGTAAAATAGGGATTTAATCCTCAAAACCTAGATGAGAAACCCGGTTTCTAAGTTTCTATCAATCCCGATTTTCAACCACCGCAACCAAGGATTGTAAATCAAACTCTTGATCCCGTCCGCTTAAACAAATTCCTGCACCAATGACCGTTAAATCCTGCTTAGAAATCGCGCTACTGTGTTGTTCTCCAGTTCGAGTTGTCCATTGAACTGTCCAATACTCTCCTTGATCATAAAACTGTTCTAAGGTTCCTCCTGCAAAATTTAAAGCCGTTTTCAAGCGTTTTTCATCTTGATTTTGTTGAGAAAATTCCTCTCGATTTTGGGTAACTAATTCATAAACGGTTCGGAGTTCGGGAGTCATCCCCGAAAACCGTAAATCTTGAGGAAAAACTAACCCTTTGAAAGCCGTTTGTAGTGCTTCAATAGCAGACAGATCAGCGCGCCGATCTAAGTCTTCAAACCACCAAGCCGAACCATCCCAACGCGCAATAATTTGTTCAAAAGAAACCCCTTCCGTTACTAAATGAACCACGACAGGTTTAACATTGTTAAACCGTTGTTTCATATCCCCTTCATTACTCGGATAAGCTAGCCAAGTTTGATGTTTTAATTGATACGCTAACCGTAACCGTAACGCTTTAAACTGTTGTAAATATTTAGAAATTTGCGCTAAATTTGCCTCCTCAATTACCTCAGCATAGCGTTCATTGACAGGTTGAAAGATTCCCCATCCTGCAAAATTTTTCGGCTGGGGAAGAAACGTATAAACTAAATGATTAACTCTGGTTCTGACTCGTCCGGCTTTCACACAAGGCGCGAGAAATTGCGTTAAACGCAGTTGTGTTTCGGAAGCAGAAACTTGATTAAGCAATTGATGAATATTCATATTAATCCTCCATCTTTGATAAATAATTAGGAGGAACGTGATCGACTAACCAAACGTTATTAGCAGAACAGTAAAACGGAATCCCCGCTTGATTCATGGCGGCGGCATCAATTTTCAAAATAACTGGACGACCCTGCCGCATTCCCACCCGTTTTGCGGTGTCAATATCTATTGATAAATGCACATGATGACGAGACATTTTTAACAGTCCCGACTGCAAAATCGAATTAACAAATTGTTCTGCGGTTCCATGATATAAACTATCTGGTGGCGTTTGCGGTTCTAGTTGTAAATCAACTTCCACACTATGACCTTGATTGGCTCTTATTTTCGTTCCCATTTCATCAAAGGAAAAGCGTTTTTTATCATTAGTTGCGACCACTTCTTCTAATTGTTCACGGGTAATGGGAAATTGATGATTTGCACAAGCGGTTAACAGTTCATCCACATCAACCCATCCCCCAGGTGCTAAGTTTAATCCCAAACGTTCGGGTTGATGGCGCAAATGTTTACTTAAATATTTGCTAATTTTAATAAGTTGTTTTTCTGTTCTCATAAAAATAATAAAATCAAGGGATCATTTTTTGATTATAAATATTTCTTTCGTGTAGGAAAATTTATTTTAGAAACCCGGTTTCTCGCTCTCAGAAATGATTGAAAATCCCGTATAAGTTTAAAAAGCAGGTCACGTTTTATTAGTTTACTTTTCAGGTAAAGTGTGTAGGCTTTTTGAATTAGGATACGGGATTTTTGGGGATCACTTCATGTAAGTTGAAAAAGCTGTGATGGATCATACGCAGGATTTGAACCTGCTACCAATCGAACCTTAATCGATCGCTCTACCAATGAGCTAGTATGTAAGCTTTGTCGGTTAGGACACGAAGTGATATTAAGATTAACCTCCGTCAATACTTAAGGCTAATTTTTAACCGTAAACGGCTTCGGGACGAATCACTAAATTACCCGTAGAACGACGATCAATCACATAACTTTGGAGGTGATTTGGTTTCACGTCTAGAAATTTAGCAACTTGTGTTTTCACCCGTTCATCAGAGGCTTGAGATGTAATTCCTAATTCTTCTTCTGCAACGTCATAAGAACGACCTTCAAATCGGATATGAATCATGTTCTGTTCACCTCCATTTCTGCCCTAATCTGGGTATTCCTCGCTGTTTTTTTGCTTTCTATATTGTTATACTACATTTGTACTACAAAGTTGTCAAGGGGGATCTGAAAATTTTTTGTCACTCAGCAGAAACCGGGTTTCTCGCCTAGATTTTGCTGATGAAATCCAGATGGAATATTGAGAAACCCGGTTTCTAAAGCTGAAGGGTGGCTGAGTCTCAGTCGCAAAGGGGTTTTACCCGATTTGACTGTTCTCATCCACCCGACAAAAGTTGATATTGATGGGTTAATACAATTAAATGACGCCTAAGTTGGAGAGTCCTAAAATCACTCCAGCACCTAAGATGTGACCGAAACTGGTGGTTGCTAAAACCGCAGGTAAACCGAACCCACCAAACATATTAGAGGCGGGGAGTTGGGGGCCAGCATTGGGATATTTGATGGTGTATCTACCGATCGCGATCGCTAAAATATTGCAAACGATCATAATAATAGCAGTGGTGGGACTCCAAGGATGAGTCGAGACAGTGCGAGTAATTTCAGCTAAAAGCAGCATGGATTATTTCCTCAAATTTGTTAAAGAGTACCGACATCAGATTGAGCGTTATAGCTAAGATGTTTTACCAAACAAAGGTAATCCGTTTTCCACCTTGTAGCAATACTTAACAGAATCAGTTTTTAATTGTTATCCTAGTTTAGAGAAACTGATCGACTGCGAGAACCCCTTGACCCATGACTGAACAGCAAACGCGAATCTGTATTCTTGGTGGTGGCTTTGGTGGACTGTACACCGCCTTACGGTTGAGTCAATTACCTTGGCAAAAATCGGAACAACCGGAAATTATTTTAGTAGATCAGAATGATCGCTTTTTATTTTTACCGTTATTGTATGAACTGCTCAGTGATGAATTAGAAACTTGGGAAATTGCTCCCCCATTTACCACGTTATTAAAAGATACAAATGTGCGGTTTTGTCAAGATACCGTAAGAGAGATTGATGTTGATAATAAACGAGTTCAACTTCAAAATAATGGGGCGTTACCTTATGATTATCTCGTTTTAGCAATGGGAGGTGAAACGCCTTTAGATCTTGTTCCTGGGGTGGCTGAATTTGCCATGACGTTTAGAAGTGTGGCGGATGCTTACCATTTAGAAGATCAGTTGAAACGTTTAGAAGCATCCGAGGCGGAGAAAATTCGAGTGGCGATTGTTGGTGGTGGTTATTGTGGTGTTGAATTAGCCTGTAAATTAGCCGATCGCTTAGGAACAAAAGGACGGATTAGAATTATTGAACAAGGTGATCAAATCTTACAAACTTCTCCCGAATTTAACCGAGAAGCGGCTCAAAATGCGTTATCAGAACGGTACGTTTGGCTGGATTTAGAAACAAAAGTTCAGTCCGTTGAAGCCGATCAAATCTCGTTAGAATTTCACGGACAAGTTGATACGATTCCGGTCGATATTGTCATTTGGACGGTGGGAACACAGGTTTCTCCAGTGGTGCGATCGCTTCCCCTTAAACAAAATCAAAGAGGTCAAATTGTCACGACACCCACACTACAAGTGATTGATCATCCCGAAATTTTTGCATTAGGAGATTTAGCGGACTGCAAAGACGCCGAAGGTCAAAAAGTACCAACCACCGCACAAGCCGCCTTTCAACAAGCGGATTATGCAGGCTGGAATATCTGGGCATCTATTACCAAAAAACCGCTTTTACCCTTCCGTTATCTGGCGTTAGGGGAAATGATGACATTAGGAATTGATAACGCCACCTTAACAGGTTTAGGTATTCAATTAAACGGTCAATTTGCTCATTTAGCCCGACGTTTAATGTATTTATATCGGTTCCCGACTTTAGATCATCAAGTTCGAGTTGCTTTTAATTGGATGACTCGACCCTTTCAAGAACTCATTAAGAATTAAGAAATAGGGAACAGGGAATAGGGAATAGGGAAGAAGCAAATTCTGATTGGTGACTGGGTACGGGCGGGATCTTTCGGTAGGTGAGTTATCGGTTTTTAGCATAAATTTCTGCCCGAAAGATCCCGCCCCTACTGGTGACTAATTACTGATTACTAATTAAAATAACTATGAATTTGAATCAAAGTGCTAAACAACCCCGTGTGATCTTTTTTGATGCGGTGGGAACGTTATTCGGAGTTCGGTATAGTGTAGGGGAAGCCTATCGATTGATTGCCAGTGAATTTGGTGTGGAAGCCGAAGCAGAGGTTCTGAATCAAGCGTTTTTCCAGAGCTTTTTAGCCGCACCGAGTATGGCATTTCCAGGGGCAAATATTCAGGAGATTCCCCAACTCGAATTTGAATGGTGGAAAGCGATCGCCGTTCAAACCTTTCAAGCGGTCGGACTGTATGAAAATTTTACGGATTTTTCGTTATTTTTTCAACAACTTTATGACCATTTTAGTACCGAAAAACCTTGGTTTGTCTATCCTGATGTCGTTCCTGCTTTGCAAAACTATTATAATCAAGGAATAGAATTAGGCGTATTATCTAATTTTGATTCTCGGTTATATCCAGTTTTAGAAGCGTTAAATTTAGATCAATTTTTTACCACAATTACAATTTCTACTGAAGTGGGAGTGGCAAAACCCAGCCCTGAAATTTTTCAGATCGCTTTAAATAAACATCAGTGTTCACCGGAAGATGCTTGGCATATTGGGGATAGTTTTAAAGCAGATTATGAAGGAGCAAAAGCAGTTGGAATTCGGGGTATTTTAGTAAATCGGGAAGATTTATTAAAAAAAATGATTGATGAATATGAAAACTTGACTATTATTCCCTAATCGATCGAGTAAACCATTCAAAGTTATAACAGATCCCTGGGTCTATCCCCCTTAAAAGGGATCTAATTCTGTATTTCTAGACTGTTGATAAGGAGAGATGTATAAGGAATGATTACTGTTAAATTCTGAAGGGTCAATATCTTTATCATCTTCATAATCGGAAGTATAAATTTCTAACCGTTTCATCTCTCTTTCTCTTAATTGATAAGAAGATTTTCCCCCGCCAGACAACCGATTTCCGCCTCGACGCTGAGAGTCAGAATTATTTTTACGAGTAAACGTTTTCCACGCCACCCGAATTCCTGTAAAAACACTTCCGGTGGTGGATTGTATTTTTTTCGCTTGCTGTTTCGCCGTATCTAATCCTTGATCAACTTGTTTCACCACTTGATTTGCACTTTGTACCCCTTCACTGACTTCTCCACTCAGTTCGCTAAGTTCCAAACCCGTCAAACGAATTGCTTCCAGAGTTGGCGGAAATTCACGGGATAAGGTATCTGCCAATTTTTCCACACTGCGCGCCGCCCTGGCAATTGCCATAAAAGCAGGTAATGCAACGACTAAAACAGCAGTTAGACTAACTGCTACTAGAAATAGGGATAATCCCAGCCAAAACAAAGGTTCAGTCATCCGATTCAAGGATTGATAAGTTTAAATTCCGGTACTTTATCTTAGCTTGAATTTTCACCCCTCAACGTTCCCGTAAGGAGGGTTTTTGAGGCTCTACCAAATGATTTTTCGTTTCTGGGTTCGATAAAGTTTCGTGTTGTTTTTGACTCGCTTCTAATCCCGCCGCGATCGCCTCTTTCAACCGGGTTAAGGTTTCATCCCAATTTCGCAACGCTGACTCGGAAAGGCGGTCAGCTTGGACTTGAATGTTACTGGATAAATCTTCGACTAATTCAGGTAAAGCATCTGCGGATTTTTTCAGTAACGTTCTAGTTTCTTTACCAGATCGAGGTGCAATTAATAAACCGACGACCGCACCGACCGCAGCGCCTAACGCAAAACCCCCTAGAAATTTTCCCGACTGTTGATTTGACATATTGAACCGCAGAATCAATGCTATCCACTTAGCCATTGTAACTAGGTTTGGGATTGATCAGGATTTATTTTCTCCTCCGTCGGGGGAATTTCCACAACCGCAGCCCCAAGGACACCAGCGCCACCCCTTGTTCAAGTTGTCGCAGTTGACCCTGCAATTGGTCATATCGTTGACGCAGTTGTTCAGATCCCCGTTGTCCTGTCATCACAAACTCAGGGGCGACGGATAGAACCGCATAAGTTTGGCGTTCCATGTTCAGGATACGTCTTTCCAGCGCCTCAATGATGAGTCGATACCGCCAAATCAGTCTAGCAATATATAAGCACGCTAAGGAAATCAACAAATTTGTTGCGATAATAGCAATTAACATAGTCGATTAACGCTAAACATCATATTTGCTAGTTTATCAGCGATCGCTTCTGTCATCACTACTATGTTAATAAGAGAAAATTCAGCACGGATCAAAGCTATCTATCGTTTCAGCTTATGTTACGGGGTTGGTGATTAAAGATAAATGAACAACAAATTCAAGATAAAATTAAAACATCTCTCAGATATCCACAGCTACAACAATCAGGAGATTAATTAACAATGACAATCAAAGAACGAATCAACCAAGAACTCAACCAATTTACAGAAGATCAACTTAGAGAAGTAGCCAACTTTATCGCTTTTATTAAATTTCGTTCGAGATTAACAAACTTACCTCAAAGCAATCCCAGTCAAATTGCTAATCTTTACAGCCAATTTGCTGAAGAAGATAGATTATTAGCTGAAGAAGGAATAAGCGAATATGCAGAGTTACTTCAGCAAGAGGACTTAGCATGAATATTAAACGCGGTGAAGTTTGGATCGCTATTCTAAATCCCACTCAAGGATTTGAACAAGCTGGGGTTCGTCCTGTGATTATTTTTCAAGATGATACTTTAGCTCAATTTACCACGACTGTTATTACTATTCCCTTAACGACTAATCTCGAACGTAGTTCCCTACCCAGTTGTTTATTAATTTCCAGTAATGAAGGAGGTTTACATCAAGATTCAGTCGCTTTATGCCATCAAATTCGAGTTTTAGATAAAACTAGGTTACGCAGAAAGTTAGGTGAACTATTACCAGAAACAATAGCTAGCTTGGAAAATATAGTTTTGTTTACTTTAGGCTATAAACTATAAAAAATAAAAGACGATCTAAAAAGCAAAAAACCCCAGAAATTGTTACTTTCCAGGGCTTTTTTCGGATGCCAGGAGGCGGACTTGAACCGCCGACACGAGGATTTTCAGTCCTCTGCTCTACCGACTGAGCTATCCCGGCTTGTTTTTCACTGCTTTAGTAATATAGCAAACTCAATCTAGGTTTGGCAACCCCTTTTTTGAAAAATTTTTTGGTAAAGTAAATGGGACTGCACCGTAACCTTGATCCGACTTGGGATGAAACTAAAACCACCCGCCTTGAACGGTCTCCTGATCGTTAGTATCATCTGGCTTTTAGCTGCTGTGAGCGATCGCATCTGGTTTGGGCTAGATCGTTCTGTTCCCGCTTGGGATCAAGCCGACTATCTCAATAGTGCCTTAGATTATTGGCGAATCTGGCAACAACCGCAATGGTTTTCCGGGGACTGGTGGAGTCGGATGTGGATGTTGTCCCCCAAGGTTCCCCCCCTAACTTATCTGTTAACCATTCCCTTTCAGAATCTTTTTGGGACAGGTGCGGATCAAACCAACTTAGTGCATTTGCTCTTTAGTGCCATTTTGTTGGGTTCCGTTTATCAGTTAGGAACTGTTTTGTTTAACCGTTCTGTGGGGCTTTGGGCGGTGGGACTCTGTGTTTTATTACCCGGACTGTATCAACATCGGTTACAGTTTCTCCTCGACTATCCCGTCGCCGCCATGGTGACATTCAGTTTTTATGGGTTGACGATGTGGCGGTTATCAACGTCGCGGAAACAATGGGTTTGGGCGATATGTTTTGGGTTAAGTTTTGGACTCGGAATTTTAACCAAACAAACCACTTTATTTTTCCTCTTCACCCCTTTATTATGGGTTGGAATTGCCACCATTAAAAATAGAGAATGGGGAAGATTAGCCCAATTATTAACTGCTTGTTTATTATCCGTTGCGGTATTTTTCCCTTGGGCGAGAACCAATTGGTTATTAATGTTAACCTCTGGAAAACGAGCAACCGTTGATTCTGCGATCGCAGAAGGAGATCCCGCTTTAACCAGTTTAGACGCTTGGCTGTATTATTGGAAATTGCTTCCGGCTCATGTGTCTTGGCCGTTATTAATCATTCCCATTGTCGGATTTTTGCTATTTGTTATTAATAAAATTAAAATATCTGAAGATCTAGCAAAAACAAAGATGATCGCCCTAGATTTAAACTGGGAGTCTTTAAAATGGTTAGGGATCTTTTGGATAGGCGGTTATTTTATCTGCTCGTTAAATATTAATAAGGATTTTCGTTATACCTTACCACTATTACCTGTTTTTTCAATCTTCTTAGCATACAGTTTAACGTTATTTCCGCGACGGTGGGGGCGACAAATTCGGTGGGGAACCATCGGGTTAGGACTGATTTTAATGACCTTTAATTTATGGCCCATTGGCAGTTATCCAGTCCGACAGGTGATGAGAACTTTAAACCCAGGAAATCAACATCATGTTTATCTGGGAAATCCTTGGCCCAATGAAGCGGTTATTTCAGAAATGATTCAAGCTGAACCTTATTTACAATCGAATTTAGGGGTAATTCCATCAACCCCAGAAATTAATCAACATAATTTGAATTATTATGGGTCTTTACAAGATTCTCAAGTATATGGAAGACAGGTAGGAACGAAGGAAAAAAATGTTTTAAAAGATGTGCGATCGCTGTCTTGGTTTGTTACCAAAACCGGACAACAAGGGTCAGTTGATCGAATTCAAACCGCCCAAGATCTAATTATTAAAACCCTTGAAAATAGTCCAGAGTTTAACCTCAAAAAACAATGGCTTCTACCGGATAACAGTCTTTTAAATTTATATCAACGCATCACCCCTTTTGTTCAAGTTGAACCCCTCCCAAAACCCGTTAATAAAGTTGAGTTAGGCAATATTTTAATACCCGAAAAAACACCCCCTGGGGTTCCAGTCCCAGTAACTTATGATTGGCGTGGTTCATTAGAGGAGTTAAAATCAGGGTTAGTCATTTTAACTTGGCAATTAACATCCCCTAATTTACAGCAAGAAAACCCTTTAAATCCTCAAAAAACTGCTTGGTTACATGATCATGGAATTGGGATGGGACAGTTATATAATTCCCTAAAAAATCCAGAAAAACCAGTTAATCAAAGTTATCAGGTTGTGGAACGAATGGCGATGTTACCGCCCCAAACGATTATTCCGGGAAACTATCAATTAAAAGCAGTTTATTTAAACCGAGAAACAGGGGAAACTTACCCAATTCCTACACCAAAAGTTACCTTAAAAATTGATCCAAAAGTCGCACCCTTACCTGCACCAGAATTAGATTTAGTGACCCAACTTAGAACATTATCCATTAATTTACCCCAAGGAATCAAAGGATTAGACCCCATTTTTGCAGAAGTGGGGCGCATTAACCAATATGATCCAACTCAAGATTATACGATTCAAGCCGAAAAAACCTTAGAATATCGCTTGAAACAAGAACCAAATCGCTCAGATTTTGCCTATAATTTAGCCTTAGCTAATGTACTACAGCAAGACGCACCTGGAGCGATTCAAGCCTTAACCAAAGTGGCAGAATTAGATCCTAAAAATCCGAATGCTCATGCTTATTTAGCGTTTGTTTATCTGTATAATTTACAGTCTAAACAAGCGGAAACAGCGTTAAAACCTGCTTTAGAATTAAATCCTAATCAACCAGAATTCCAAGT
>JBMDYE010000130.1:0-8793 GCA_048595135.1 Planktothrix sp.
CTAGCAGGAATAGCCAGACTCAAATCTATTCTTTTTCAGTAGGAAATAATCAGTGATTGTATCCGGGCTGATCTAATCAAACACTACCTGGGAAGAATGATGAATTTAGAACAGAAAAACTTTTGCTTCTGTACTTATACCTCCGGTAGCACCTATCGAGCATTAACAAAGTTACTGGTAGAAGATTTAGCAAAGTACGCACCTGGTATACCCTTTATTATTTTTACAGATCAACCTAATGATTTCCCAGGGTATGAAAATGTTTGGGTTTACAAACATAACCGCAAGGGAATTAAAGCCCATAATGAACGACGTTTTGCCATTGAGAAAGCATTATCGTTGTTTAATTCCTGTTTATATTTAGATGGAGATGTCAGAATTTGTGCGCCAATTCCCCAAGAGTTTATCACAAAAAAATGGCTTCCTGGAATAACAGCGAGAAGTTGTGGCGATTTAGTTCAACATATCCAAAGCCGGATGATGATTGATGGTAAACTAAGACCTAAAGTGGTTCAAAAAATGGAATTGGTGAAAACCTTAGCCACTCGTCTAGGGTTAAACTTAGAAAAACAGCCAGTTCCTTTCATTAATGAATTTCTGTTTATTGTGACGAGAGATTCTGGGAAAGAGAACGAATTTTTAAAATTGTGGGGTAAATTATCCTATTATGTAGAATTAAATGGCTTTACCTCGCCAACCCTTTCAATGGGATTAGCTGCTACAAAACTAAAATTTCCCGTTCGCCATGATAAACTAGAAGGATTAGACTTTTTTGATGATCGAATTGAAACGGTGAGAATTGCTAACGGTCAATCTGATCTACAAGCTAAAAAAGAATATTTTGAGGCGATGAGAAACATTGAACAAAAGCCTTTGTCAACATGGGAAAAAATCAACAAAAAGTTAATGAGCAAAATTGAATATTACTGGAATTACTCTAGAGTCAAAACGGGGGTCTTGTTTGATGAATCTTATCAATCATTACAATCTCTTAATCTCTTGAAGAACAAGGATGGTAATGAAATAAAAACTAACTTGTTGATGGGTTCAAAACCCCAAGAACCCAGCAGTCCCTAAATTTTAAATTTAGCTTGCATCCGAAATCACCCGGAAAACGGGTGCAAATTAAGGTAAGATGACGATCAGATTAATCAAAATCTGATGGGTCATTTTATCATGAGTATTCCTTCTATTCTCAATGTCGCTTTAGGGTTATTTTTTATCTATTTATTATTAAGTTTATTTGCGTCTGAGATTCAAGAATTCTTAGCCGGTTATTTATTAGACTGGAGAGCTAAAAACTTATATCATTCAATTGAAGTAATTTTAGGAAAATCCGCAACAGATTTACTGTATCAACATCCGTTAATTAAATCGTGGAAAGACTATAAACAGTTAATCAGAACCAATTCTATCGGGCCATCTTATATCCCCAGTTCAACCTTTGCTTTAGCTTTAATTAGTGTCATTATTGAAGCGTCAAGTGTTCAACCTCACCTAGATTCCTTAACGATTCAAGATTTTATTAACGCGATTGATTCACAACCCATTCAAAAGATTTTTACGGCTGATCAAAGTAAATTATTAAAAATTTTAGCGATTCAAGCGCGGAATCAAGCGGTAGACAGTTCCGATCTAAAGGTGTTAGAACAAGAAATTATGACTTGGTTTGAACAATCGATGACCCGCGCATCGGGAGTTTATAAACGACAAGTGAAATTAACAACGTTAATCATTGGTTTGTTTGCTGCAATCATTCTAAATGTCGATACCCTGAATATTTCTGAGCGCTTATTTCAAGAACCCGTTTTACAAGCACAACTGAGTCAAACCATTAATACCGTTTTCACATCGGAAACTTATTCCGGCTTGAAACAATGCTTAGAGTCTGATCAAAATTCTCCTCAACTGTGCCAAAATCTGAAGGAGGATTTTTTATATTCATCACTGTTTGATTTTTCGACTTTACCGCTAGGCTGGGGACGAGTTAATATTAATCAACAGTTTAATTTAGAGCCAGTTTCAGAAGTAAAGCGACTTCAACTGACTCATATTATTAAAGCCTTGATAGGTTGGTTATTAACAGCGATCGCGATTTCAATGGGATCTTCCTTTTGGTTCGATCTGCTGAATAAATTAATTAACGTTCGTAATACCGGATCAAAACCGCAAATTTGTGAATAAATTCAAACGGTTGAGAATGATCAATGATCCTGAAAATCCAAAACGAGGGAGCAGAAAATTTGCTTGAACAGTTGGCTAATGGGAACAGATGCGCTACAATCCCAGAACCGAAGGTAAACTATGCTAGAAAGGTGTCGGAATTATCCACAACTGTCTAGAATTAGCGGTAGTACATGGTGGGGGAGTTGACAATTACACAATGAATATAGCGATTCAAAGCGTTCTCCAGAACGGCAAGTATCGGATTGATGCTGTTCTTGGTCAAGGAGAGTTTGGCGTGACCTATCGTGCCATTCATGTTCCGCTTCATCAAACGGTTGTCATTAAAACCCTTCATCCTAGACTGATTTCCTCTGTTGATTTTCCGCAAATCAAACAACAATTTCTCACCATTGCCAATCAGTTAAGCCAATGTCGGCATCCGAATCTGGTGCAAGTTTTAGACGGCTTTGAGGAACAGAATCTTCCGTTTTTGGTGATGAACTATATTCCGGGGAAAACCCTGGCGGAGTGTTTAGAATCCCGACCTCCCCTCAGCGTTCATCAAGCCATCCAATACATTCGTCAGATTTCTCTGGCTTTGAGGACGTTGCATCAACAGGGTTTACTGCACTGCAATCTCCAGCCTAACAGTATTATTCTGCGTCCCGATACGAATGGCTTAACGTTAGTAGATTTTGGTTTAACGACGGGGTTTGTCCAACAACCGCCTAACACTCCCATCCGTCATCGGGTTTTATCTGTTGGGTATGCGTCCCTAGAACATTATCTTCCCCATCAACGATTAACTCCCGCAACGGATATTTATAGTTTGGCGGCGCTATTTTATCGATTATTAACGGGAGAACCTCCCTTAGAAGCACCGTTGCGCGTTAATGAAGTGACCCAACAGTTACTCAGCGCCTCTAAACCCAGTTTGCGACAAATTCAACCCACCCTCAGTCCGGTGGTTGAACGTTTAATTACTTGGGGATTGGAACTGGAACCTCAACGGCGTCCTCAGAGTGTTGAACAGTGGATTGCCTTTTTACCCATTGATGATAGTCCGACGGTCATTCAATCCCCCAATACGGTCATTCAACGCCAGAAAACCGTTGTTTCCCCGCCGACTGTCCTCCAACCCGTTGAGGAGAAAGTTGTTGCACAATCTGCGGTGGCGGTTCTGGAACCTCCCCCTGCACCCCCCCAACCCCAACAAATTATTCCTTTAAATCTTGATCAGATTGAACCGATTAAAAATCCTCCATCTTTAGGGTTTTTACTGCCAATTTTATTTATCATTACTTCTGTATTTTTTGGTTGGGTTGGGTTTGATTTAACCCGTCGTTATGGTTATATTGTTAGCCAGAAAACGAACCTGTATCGTGATAATCCTTTAAGCAATCTTGATCCCTCCAAACCCATCTTTGATAATCCGTCCGTAGAAACCCAAATGCCGGGGGAAGTGGCGGCAGAACGTTCTACAGAGGAGCCTTTAGAAGAGGGAGATTTTCCCGGGATGGAAAAAGCGAATTCAGAATTATCGGAGGAAGAACTCTTCCCTACTGATCAAGAAACTGATGTTAATCTAGCGACAGAAAATGTTAGTGAAACCCCTGATCCTTCCCAATCCCCATTAGAAGAATATTTATTAGAAACTCCTCCCGAAGATGGCTACTCAGCAACAGGATCTCAACCTGATGTTCCCGACCCAGCCGCGTTAGAAACAACTCCCAATTATTCTGACTATAATCTTCCGCCTCAACCCTCTGATTTGCCTCCCCCTAGCTATTCTCCCGACCCCACTGTAACAACCGATGTAGAGGATTATTCTGATATTGCTCCCACTGCGGGAGGTGGCGGTTCCTACACGGGTGAATATTATACAGAACCCACTGTTCCGGTAGAACCTGAATATCCGGTTTCTGAAGAAACAACCCCAATCCCATCAACACCCGATTATGGATCAGAATCCAATACCCCGGCTGTTCCTCTAATTCCTCCCATTAGTAATTAGCTTGTTTTGAAGAAGTTATAGCGATCGCAAATACTGAGTTTTTTGAATAGAAATGCGATGGCGTAGCCGCCACCTGTCGGCATCGCATTTTTTTTAATTAATTAGAAGGAAAAGTATATTTTTCTAATGCCGCTGTAATTTTTAAATTGCTTTGATTATCAAAAACTTCCCATTTAATCGGCCCTATCAAATTTCCATACCAAAACACTTTTTTAAAAGGGGTTTCCGCTTTTGTTCCCTGAATTTCTACTTTAACTGTAGCAAACTTTCCGGCAGGAACTTCAATTTCTTCTATTCCTAAAACCCGATAATTTTCTTTAGCTGGGATGGTTATAATTGAGATTTGTTGACCCTCCCAAGTCCAAGTTTCCCCAGAAGTCGGAGGATTTTTTAAGATCGGTTTTACAGGTTCCGACCGATATTCAGTGTAATTTCCCTCAAAGGCATAAACTTGGCGATATTCTTGCACTAATCCATTCGATTTAGCGTACCAAATATAATACGGATCAAATCCTAAATTATGTTTAGTTTTATAAAGTATTGTTCCATCAGCTTGTGTTTCTAACCCTTCAACTTGAACCGTTAGTTGAGATGGTTTCCCATCGCCTATGTTAACTTGATATTCCCACACCCCACCCATCGGTAACGGAAAATAATCAGGAGGTGGCGTTTCTGCAAGGGTTCTGATCCCAATGACGACCAAAGCAACGATTACAAATAATCCCCAAAATCCGTTACGTTTTAGCATAATTTTTTGTCTCAACACACTATTGTTTTATTAAAGCCGATTTAGAAATGAACGTCGAGGCTGGGTTTCTTTGATTTTGTTGTTCAGCTATAATACAGTTAATCTTATTGATTCCGCTCCTATGGAAGAAATCTTAACCCTTAAAGAACTTTTACTCAAAGGCGATATTTCAGGTTCCCTGGCGGTTGTGGAAGAATTAGAAGAAATGGGTCGAAAAGATATTATTAAAAATATTCGCAGTTATGGTGTTATTCTCCTTCTGCATTTAATCAAACAAAACGTTGAAAAACGCACCACTCGTCCCTGGGATGTTTCGATTCGGAATTCAGTTCGAGAAATTCAACGGGAAAACAAACGACGCAAAGCAGGAGGATATTATCTCAACCCAGAAGAGTTGTTAGAAACCCTAGAAGATGCGTACTTAAACGCGATTGATGAAGCCTCCTTAGAAGTTTCTGAAGGAATTTATGAGCCGAAACAATTAGAACAGCTAGTTAATCGAGTAGAGTTGTTAAATCAAGCGATGCAGTTAATTAATCCTGAAGAATAAGAGGTGTCAACAATAAAATATAGGGTGCTATCAACTTGAAAAGAAAGATCAATGTTAATCCGTAAATAAATAAGATCTCGGTGTAGAACAATTCAGCTAGTTGTTAAAACTTTGCGTAATTTCCAGATCCCTCAGCGATCGCCCTGCCAATATTAATAATAATCATCCATCATGAGGTTGAGAGATGAACCTTATTCCGCCCCAACTTTTGTCTTGTTTTCGACATCCAGCGATCCGAACAATTTTAGTGTTATTTTGTTTGGGGGGAATCGTGCGATCGCTTCCTTATCTCGCTCCAATTCATGCCAAGGATATTCAACAAAAAGATGTGGCATTTGAATTTAGCGATCGCAATCACTTACCATTAGGAACCATCTTAAGTTCTAATCAAAATCATACTGCAATTGTTCCCTTAAGTCAAGTTTCTCCTGAGTTTATTGAAGCGATTATTGCAGCCGAAGATAAACGCTATTATCAACATGGTGCAGTGGATTCGGTTGCGTTGGTTCGTGCTGTTTTAGAAGCGTTTCAAGCCAAACAAATTGTTAGCGGTGCGTCTACCATTACGATGCAATTAGCGAGATTATTAGAACCTGCACCCCGCACATTACCCAATAAAGTTGGGGAAATTTGGTTATCGTGGCGACTGGCTGCGGGAATGAATAAACAGGAAATCTTAGAAGCTTATATTAACCGTTTACCAATGGGGGGAAATTTGTATGGCGTTGAAGCCGCCGCAATAACCTATTTTAATACCCCAGCATCCGAGTTAAATTTAGCGCAAGCAAGTTTATTAGCCGCCCTTCCCAATGACCCCACCGACTTAAATCCTTATGATAATTTATCTGCGTTAAAAAAACGGCAAAATTATGTTTTAAAACGGATGGTTGAGGATGGATATATTAGTGATATTCAAGCCGAACGCGCTTATCAAGAAAAATTAGCATTACAACCGAGAGAACAAGGAATTATTGCTGCACCTCATTTTCTATTTTGGCTAACTGAACAGTTAACTAAAATTCCTGTAAATCCAGGAAAAACCCATCAAATTACAACAACAATAGATCGACCGTTACAACAATTCGTTGAAGCTCAAGTCCAACAAATTATTAAAGATTTAGCAGAACATAATGTTAAACAGGGTGCAGCGATTGTAATTAATAATAAGACCGGAGAAGTTTTGGCTTATGTGGGTTCTCCTGATTATTTTAATTCTGATTTATTTGGGCGCAATGATGGGGTGCAAGCATTACGTCAACCGGGGTCAACCTTGAAACCCTTTTTATATGAATTAGCCTTAGCAGAAGGGATTATTAAACCCAATACAATCTTAGCCGATGTTCCCACCTATTATGCAATTCCTGGGGCGCAACTCTACAGCCCAACGGACTACAGCGAAACGTTTTTAGGCCCTGTACGGGTGCGGGTAGCCTTAGCAAATTCTTTAAATGTTCCCGCAGTGAAGGTATTAGAAAAAGTAACAGTCCCAGTATTTTTAGAACGGTTAAAAGAATTAGGGTTTAAACACTTAAATCGCTCTGCTGATGACTATGGTTTGGGGTTAACGTTGGGAAGTGGAGAAGTGAGTTTATGGGAGTTAGCACAAGCTTATTTGATCCTAAAAAATCAGGGAAAAATAACTTCTTTAGTTGCCATCAAAGATCAACTTGAAGATTCTTCACTACGCTCCGCTTCATTCAGAATGACGGAGGATTCTCAAGATAAACAAAAGTTGCTTGGAGATTCTGCACTGCGTTCCGCTTCTAATGATACTGTTATTGATTCCCCTGAAATGTGGCAATTAATCACCGATATGTTAAGTGATGCTCATGCTCGTTCTAGAGCCTTTGGGGTGGATTCTGTTTTAAAATTACCCTTTCCGGCGGCAGTAAAAACGGGAACTTCTTCTAATTATCGAGATACTTGGACAGTAGGTTTTACAACGGATTATACCGTCGCAACTTGGGTGGGAAATTTTAACGGGGAACCGATGCGAAATGTATCAGGAGTAATGGGTGCAGCACCGTTATGGAATCGAATTATGTTACATTTACATGAACAGAAAGAACCTGCTAATTTTTCCTCGCCTCAACAGTTCGTTCAACTTCCGATTTGTGCAACCACAGGGTTACGTCCAACTCAGGAATGTTCTGGGGGAATTGTATTAGAATATTTCGCGCCAGACGAGGTGGCGGAATATTATCAAAAATCTGCTCAATTTGCCTTAAACTCAGAATATAATGAATGGTTATCTCGACAGCATCATCCGCAGTTAACGCAGAATCAATTAAAAATTTTATCTCCTCAATCCGATGATTATTTTTTAATAAAACCCGATGAATCTTCTCAATTAGAGTTTAAAGTAACTAACAGTTCTCAACAACCTGTAGAATGGTGGTTAAATGGGGAAAAATTAACCAGTCAGTCTCAGAATTCTCTATTTTGGCAATTAAAACCCGGACAATGGACGTTAACCGTTAAACAGGGAAATCAACAAGATACGGTTAATTTTCAAGTTCAACCCGCAGAAACTAAACCCTACCGTCGAGGGTTTTCAGTAATCAGTAATCAGTAATCAGTCAGGAGTTAGGAGTATTGAGTTGAGAGTTAATCATGAAATCGTTTTGTGGTTTCCTAGTTCAAACTGAAGACTTGCTGTTCATGACTCTGACTTTTTATCGCCCTTGGCACTATAATAACTAAAAACTTCCGACTAATAACACACCTCACTGATTACTGATTACTGATTACTGATTACTGATTACTGATTACTAATTTTCGGGTACAATTTCCGTTACAACGGGACTCCCGGTATTCCCTCCAGTGACAACAACGGTGTCGTTTTCAAACTTACCAACGGCTTTTTCTCCAATTAAGGTAAACGGAGGATCAAGTTGACGATAGACCACATTACCTTCGGCTGTAAAAGATTGGTCGGAAATGAACCAAGTTAGTAAATTACTATTAAGTTGAGATTGATTTTTTGCAGCAATACCTTGTACATTTCCCGTTAAATAAAAGGTGTTTTCTTGTAAATCGCCCCACCCTTGGTTAGCGGTCATGGTTACGTTTTGTTCCCGTTCAACGACAGTAATAAATTGAGGAGAACTTAATGTTCTTTTTTCATAATTCCAGTCGAGTTGATTGCTTGAAATTTGTAATGTCGTTTGGTATAACGCCACCTGTGCATTTTTTTTCAAAGTGGCAATTTTTGTGCCTAAATTTAATTCGGCAGTTTCTGCAACGCCTCGGTCAGTTAATATTTGATCTTGATATCGTTCAATTTGAGTTTTTTGATTACTGGTTAACAGTTGT
>JBMDYE010000131.1:0-30520 GCA_048595135.1 Planktothrix sp.
TCCTGAATCTTAGCAAGGGCAGTGGGTGTGATTACGATTTTGTCGGCTAAAAGGATATCGTAAACATTGATACTATCAGCCAAGCAAATTCTCATTTTCTCGACGTTGCGGCCGGATAAATAAACGTTTTCTTGTTTTTCGGGCAAAAATAACAGCACTTTGGCATCGGCTTCGACTCCCCAACGGGCTAAAGCGGCAACCAAATCTTTGGTTTTGGGACGAGAAAACTGATCCCCGAATTCTTCGACAACGATCAGATCTTCGACTCGGCTTTGGAAAGCGGTTCTCAGGGCTAACCGTCTTTCTTTTTTGTTCATTTTGATGGAATAGTCTCTGGGTTTAGGCCCAAAGATCACACCACCACCTCGCCATAATGGGGAACGAATCGAACCGGCTCTAGCGCGACCTGTTCCTTTTTGACGCCAAGGTTTGCGTCCACCCCCCCGGACTTCGGCACGGGTTTTGGTGCAGGCTGTTCCTTGACGGGCGTTAGTCGTTTGACGAACAACGGCGCGATGAACAATGTGGGACGCATTTTCTTCGGAAGCAACTTTTAGGTCTAGGGTGGCTTGTCCCACGCTTTCACCCTGCCAATTGCGGACTACACAATCAACCATGTCTAACCTTCTGCTCTCTACTTACCACCAACCAAGTTGGCTGGCACAATGCTCAACAAACCACCGGGTTTTCCAGGGACTGCCCCTTTCACAAGTAGTAAGTTGCGTTCAGGGTCTACGCGTACAACGGTTAATTTTTTCGTGGTCACTTGGCTGCCACCATAACGTCCAGCCATGCGCTTACCGGGATAAACCCGTCCTGGTGTGGTTCCAGGGCCGATTGAACCGGGGAGGCGATGGTTTTTTGAACCGTGAGCCATTGGCCCGCGCTTGAAGTTATGGCGTTTTTGATACCCTGAAAATCCCCGCCCAATACTGGTTCCACAAACGTCAACCAGTTGTCCTGGGGTGAACAGGTCGGCTTTAATTTGCTGACCGAGTTCGTAACTTCCGGTATCGTCAAGGCGATACTCGCGCAAGTGACGCACGAGAGTTCCACCGGATTTAGCGAGGTGTCCTTGTTCCGCATTACTCAAGGTTTTATTCACCACTTTGCCGGGTGATTTTTTAGTATTGAGTTTGCGAGTTTTATTCGGAACTTCGCCGTAGCCGAGTTGGATGGCAGTATAGCCATCAGTTTGTTGAGTCTTAATCTGGGTCACAATGCAAGGCCCCGCTTGAATGACGGTGACAGGAATTGCTCTTCCCGTGTCCGCTTCAAATACTTGGGTCATGCCGACTTTTGTGCCGAGGATACCTACAGACACTTAAACTGGCCTCTCTTTTCTACGCATTACAATAAAAATCGGATTTCCCTTAAATTTAAAAACTCAAAAATAAGGATGAATCCGCTTGTTGGTGTGAACAAAAGCTTATTTCAAACGTCTTGCTCACAGTCTAGACACGCCAAAAGTTTCTCCCACCACTAAAGGGGGATAAAATATTAGGAATCTAGAACGCTTTCAGGCTATCAACTTATTTAAGCTGTTTGCGGATCGAGGATTATCCTCAATACTGCCCGGTTGTCGCTGGGACTTGAGTAGTTAACTACTCAGTATCCTTTAGTAGCTTTGGTTAAACCCAAGCCAGATCAGTCTGCTGAACATCGCTGGTATCGGATTTAATGTCAGTAGGCTGCTATCGTTGCTTGTTGACGATAAGCGACAATTTTTGATTGTAAGGTAATTTTAATAATCTGTCAATGATCAATTGGGATTTTGATAGGATTTGTAATTGAGACAAGGGGACAGGGGGACAAGGAGGGACTAAGGGACAAGGGGACAAGGGGACAAGGAGACCAGGAGGGAATTTATTAACTGATGACTGATGACTGATAACTGATGACTGATGACTGATAACTGGTGACTGATGACTGATGACTGATGACTGGTGACTGGTGACTGATTGATTGAGCAGTATCGTCAAAACAATGTCAAAATATTGCAAATATAAAGACCAGCCGATTTTAGTAAAGAGGTTAATTATTTATCTATGCCACTGATTACAACGGGGAGTAAGTTAATCCGAGATTTAGAAACCTACGGCGCACTAGCCATGTATGTTCCTTTAGAAGGAGGATTTGAAGGGCGCTATCGTCGTCGGGTTCGGGCGAATGGATATATCACCTATAACCTATCTGCACGGGGTTTAGGAGATTTAGCAGCGTATTTAACAGGGGTTCACGGCGTTCGTCCGCCCCACTTAGGAAAGAAAAATAGTGGCAATGAAGCGGCGGTGGGGAATGTTTACTTTGTGCCACCCCTGATCAAGACTCAATTAGAACAACTGCCTCCTAAATCTAAGGGATTAGTGTTGTGGATCATTGAAGGTCAGATTTTATCGAGCCAAGAAATAGCATTTTTGACTCAGTTACCTCAGCAAGAACCCCGTGTGAAAGTGGTGCTGGAGATGGGAGGCGCTCGCGTTGTTCAGTGGACACCGCTTAAAGATGTTAATGTGGCGGCTTGAAATGATGTATTCAGCAAGCAAGGGATCGGACAAGAATCTGTAGCTTTTGTTGATCCCATTGTGATTATACAAATAGAGACTATTAACGGGTTGGGTTCAGTCCCAACCTGATTTTTTTATTGAAAGTTTGAATAATTCCCGACAAACGGCTTCGGGTATGTAACCATAGAAGTGTGAGAACTAATGATACCCCGTTAACTGCTTTAGAAAATGGTAACTGGTTCAAATTAATTTGTGGGGCCAGCTATCAACACTTGCCTGCGGTCAAAACTCTAACCTTGGCTTATACCTTAGCGGGAGCCGATTGTATTGATGTTGCGGCTGATCCGGCGGTGATTGCAGCCGCCCAAGAAGGTTTACAAGAGGCAGAACGCTTAGGACAAGAAGCTCAACGCTTAGGGTTTGGTTATCGCTATCGCCCTTGGTTGATGGTCAGCTTGAATGATGGGGAAGATCCCCATTTCCGTAAGGCTGAATTTGAGCCAACGATGTGTCCTTCGGATTGCAAACGACCTTGCGAAACGGTGTGTCCGGCGGATGCGATCGCTTGGTCTGAAACCCGCTCCGGTGTAATTGATCAATTGTGCTATGGTTGCGGACGTTGTATTCCCATTTGTCCAAGCAATTTAATTTATACCCGTTCTTACGTTTATAGTCCTGATGCTGTTGCACCTTTAGTTTTACAAACAGGGGTTGATGCCATTGAAATTCATACCCAAGTGGGACGAGACGTTGATTTTGAACGATTGTGGAAGAGTGTAAAACCCCATGTCGCTAACTTGAAATTGGTGGCGATTAGTTGCCCAGAGGGTGAGGGAGTGGTTGAGTATCTCAAAACGCTGTATGAGATGATTGCCCCCCTTTCTTGCCCGTTGATTTGGCAGACGGATGGACGTCCAATGAGTGGAGATATTGGTGCGGGAACGACTTCAGCCAGTATAAAACTCAGTCAAAAAATTCTGGCTGCAAACTTACCGGGATATGTGCAGCTTGCAGGAGGCACAAACGACTATACTGTAGCCAAGCTCAGATCGTTAGGGCTACTGTTAGAGGCAGATGGCAGTCAGAAACAGGGGAACCCGGAGGCAATGAATGCTTTTGATCCCCGTATCGGGCTATCTTCTTCTGAGCGGCACGTCGCGGGTGTAGCCTATGGAAGTTATGCTCGTGTGCTGATGTCACCGATTCTGGAGCAGCTAGAATCCCAACCCGAACCGGAGATGGAGGCGGTTTTGTCTTCCTCCGCTGGGACGCCACGGGAGCTAGCTGACCAGAGGTTTATTGTTGAGGCAAAACCATCGGTTTTCGCTCAACTGGAATCCAGACCAACCTTGCTTTGGCAAGCGGTGGGTTTAGCAGATTCCCTCGTCTCCCAACTTAAGAAAGGTTAATCAATGGTCAGGGGTCGGCTTTGAACTGACCCTCAGCCCCGCATAGATGCGCGTGCAGTGCATCTATACCCCGTCCAAAACGTCACTGTTGGAGTATGCAAATTACAGACGACCTGAACAGATTACTGAGTATTGTTCCTGATGAAATTCGGGAGAATTTGCAACAGCACCCGTTAAGAGACAGTCTGATTGAGATTGTGATGGATTTGGGTCGTCTTCCAGAGGCTCGTTTTCCATCTCATGCTGAGTACCTTTCACAACAACCTGTCTCTTGGGAAGACCTCGATCATTGTATCTCGCAGATTGGGGAGTTTAGTGGGGATAACCGGGCTGGAATTGAACAGACCCTGCACCGGATTAGTGCCATTCGCAACCGCACGGGTAAAATTATTGGCTTAACTTGCCGTGTGGGTCGTGCCGTGTTTGGCAAAATTGGCATGATTCGGGATTTAGTGGAAACAGGGCAGTCCATCCTCATGCTAGGTCGTCCAGGGGTTGGAAAAACAACGGCGCTGCGAGAGATTACCCGGGTTTTAGCGGATGAGTTGCAAAAACGGGTAGTGATTATTGACACCTCTAACGAAATTGCCGGAGATGGGGATATTCCTCATCCTGCCATTGGTCGCGCTCGTCGGATGCAGGTTGCCCGTCCTGAACTTCAGCATCAAGTCATGATCGAAGCAGTGGAAAACCATATGCCCGAAGTGATTGTGATTGATGAAATCGGAACGGAACTGGAAGCCTTAGCGGCTCGGACGATTGCAGAACGTGGTGTTCAATTAATTGGCACAGCCCACGGCAATCGGCTCGAAAACCTGATGAAGAACCCTACTTTAGCAGATCTGATTGGGGGAATTCAAGCGGTTACGTTAGGAGATGAAGAAGCGCGCCGTCGAGGGTCTCAAAAAACGGTGTTAGAACGCAAAGCACCTCCGACCTTTGAGATTGCCATTGAAATGTTAGAACAAAATCGTTGGGTTGTCCATGAATCGGTGGCAACAACGGTGGATCATCTCTTGCGGAGCGTGCAACCAACGTTGCAAGTGCGAACCATGAATGAAGATGGGGAAGTCTCCATTGTTCAAGAACGATATACCCCGTTAACGGTGGTGTCTAATACAGGTAATTCTGCCCTGAAGTCGGCTCCGTCTCTAGTTCCGCCTCCGATGATTGGAGGATTGCGGAGTTCGGGAAAGATGATGCCTGTTCCCCAGCAGCAACCCTTACCGGAAAAACAGTTTTTTCATCAATTATTGGAACAATCTTTTGCTGAGGTTCCTGCTCATGGCAGTGAAGTCCCGTTTTCTTTAGAAAAAGGGTTAAATGGTGAAGATTTACCGTTGCACGTTTATCCTTATGGTGTGCCTCGCCATCAAATTGAACAGGTGGTACAAACCTTGTCTTTACCCGTTGTGTTAACCAAGGATATTGATAGTGCGGATGTGGTGTTAGCATTGCGATCGCATATTCGCAACCAATCCAAACTGCGACACATGGCAAAGACCCGTCAAGTCCCGATTCATACGGTGAAAGCGGGAACCGCACCGCAGATTTTACGGGCGTTGCGACGGTTATTAAACATGGAAGATCCCAGCACCCCTGAACTTCCTGATTTGACGTTGTTTACCAATCATGGGTCATCCGATGAACTCGAAGCCTTAGAGGAAGCGCGTTTAGCCGTTGAACAAATTGTGATTCCGAAAGGGCAACCTGTGGAACTGCTGCCTCGGTCTGCTTCCGTTCGGAAAATGCAACATGAATTGGTAGAACATTATCGGTTAAAATCCAATAGTTTTGGAGAAGAACCAAACCGACGCCTGAGAATTTACCCAGCATAATCGGTAAATTTTAGTAGGGACAAAGCATTGGCATAGACATCTAGGGTAAAACATCACCCATCTACCTAATGCTTTGGCTCTACAGGAGAGGGTGAATTAGCCGAGGAAATAAGATCTTAAAAATAGAGGGAATTCAGAACGGAGGTGGTGATCTAGCTAAGGTTGAGGCTGTATGAATGTTGAGCTTGTTATTGTTCAGGAATGATTCAATATTAACCTGAATTACCGATTATCCCACAGCCTTTCTTTTCGATTTAGAAACCCTCAAGGATTTTTAATTTCTGATTTTCCTTCCCGCTCTCTCTTATTGTGATAATGGAACCAACCTTAATCGAACTTTTTTCGCAACTAATTTTGACAGAAACGGGGTTATCCATTCGTCCTCAAGATTATGCGAATCTCTGTCAAAAAGTTTTAAGCCGGGTTAAAGCCTTAAGACTACCTGATCCACAAGCTTACTTAAAGTTATTACAGTCAGAAACGGTAGCAAGTCGTCAAGAATGGAAACGATTAATTCCGTTAATTACCACCATTGAAAGTTATTTTTTCCGAGATCAAGGGCAAATTCATCTCCTGAAAACGGTGATTTTACCAGAATTAATTGAGTCTCGGAAAAGCACAAAACAGTTAAAAATTTGGAGTGCTGGATGTTCAACCGGGGAAGAACCTTACTCCCTGTCAATTTTGCTGCAACAGTTACTACCCGACTGGGAAAACTGGAATATTTTAATTTTGGCAACAGATGTCAATGAAGAAGCATTGAATAAAGCACGACAAGGGGTTTATAGTGCTTGGTCATTCCGTATGGTAGATCCGGACTTAAGAGCGCAATATTTCCGCAATCAAGGACAAGACTGGAAAATTAATTCGGTCACTCATCATTCCGTCCAGTTTTTTAATTTGAATTTAGTCAAAGATTCCTATTATTTTCCGAATTATAAAGCCATTCAAGATCTGGATTTAATTATTTGTCGTAATGTTTTTGTTTACTTTGACAAAACTTATATTACTCAAGTGATGAAAAAATTTTGTGAGGCTCTCAAACCCGGTGGATATTTAATTACAGGTCATGCTGAACTTCAAGCTCAAGATTATAGTGAATTGTACCAAGCTAAAATTTTTCCAGAATCTATTGTTTATCAAAAGCCTCATAATGCTTGGCTTGCAAAACAATTATTACAGAGTCAGTATCCTTCCTCCCTCCATCATCATGATGAGAATGGTGATGTTGCTTACTTATTAACCCTTTCTTTACATCCTTCTCCTCCCCTCTTTAATCACGATTTAAGCCATCCTAGCCCATGGTCTCCCCTAGCTTCTCATTCTAATCCCAGTTTAGCTGGAAAAGTGCCTGCTCCATCTCCACCTATTCACAATGAGCCTCATCCAACGTTCAAACAACAGTTAGAAGAGGCTCAACAATGCTTTAAAAATAAGCAGTATAAAACGGCAATTCAAAAATTAGAGAAATTATTTAAAACCTATGCTAACCATTTTGAAATCAACTATCTATTGGCTCAATGTTATGCAAATTTGGGTCAATATGAGCCTGCAAAATTTTACTGCCAAAAAGCGCTAGAACTGAATTCATTATCTAAATTACCTTATTATTTATTATTACAAATTGCTCAGGAACGAGAGGATTTAGACGGGGCAAAGTTACTGTCTAAACGAATTATTTATTTAGATCCCTCTTCGATTCCAGCGTATTTAGAACTCGCTTCAATTTATGAACAAGAAGGAGATAAAATCAGAGCTAATAAAATGTATAGAACCGCATTGGAACTATTGGGGAGGTTACCACCCCAAACGGTAATTGAACATTGGGCTAATGTCACCGCAGGGGAGTTGATTACGTTTTTAGAGAAAAAACCTTAATTAAAACTTAATTGGGGGAACCAATATGGATATTAAAGGTTATTTAATTTTTAATTTACAACAGTTACGCTATGGGATTGAAGCTTCTGTTGTACAAGAAATCTTTTTCCTTCCTGAATTAACTGTGATCCCAGGTTTATCGGAAGATTTAGTGGGTGTGATTAATTTACGGGGAGAGTTACTTCCGGTGATTGACCTCGCCATTCGCTTAGGACATTCTCAGCAACGGTATCTAATTACCGATACGGTGATTGTGCTAAAATCAGAAGCCATTAAATTAGGAATTATTGTTAATCAGGTGGAAGAAGTGCAAATGATTGCTTCGGACACCATCAAAACAGAATTGGCTTATACGTTGCAAAAAGAACTTAACCCGTCGAGAAAATCCTATTATATTCAAGGGATTGCTCAATTGGATGAAAATTTGGTGATGATTCTCAATCCTAAAACTTTAGTGCAATATATTGGAAATGCTTTAACTGGATTAAATCTGGGGGAAAGTTCAGTCACAAATGGAAGTAATCCTGTTCATTTAGACGCGGTTAATTCTGATTTACAATTACAGGTCAGTTCGTCTAATAATTGTGTTTTTTGTCCAGAAGCAACACCAGAAGAACGGAGTCTTTTTCAAGAGCGCGCGAAAAACTTAATGCGTTCAATTTCTAGTCAAGAATTTACGGGGTTAATTCCGCTGGCTGCTGTGGGGCTTAATGGAGAATATTTTGGGGTGAATTTAGATATTATTCGCGAGTTTACGGATATTCATAATGTGACGCCGATTCCTTGTACACCTCCTCATATTGTCGGAAATATGAATTTACGGGGTGAAATTGTAACGTTAGTTGATTTGCGAGGATTAGTGAATTTGCCTTTAGAGTATTCTATCCCGTTATCAAAAGCGATGATTGTCCAAGTGAATGATGTGGTGGCTGGAATTTTAGTGGAAGGAATTTTTGATGTCATTTACTTAAAGGAATCCGAAATTAAAACCATTCCAACTGCTGTGCATTTGAGACAGGATGAATATTTACAAGGAACGGCTTTTTATCAGAATAAAATGATGAGTATTTTAAATGTAACAAAAATTATTAATCAAGGAGAATTAATGATTGATGAAGAAGTTTAAGGATCTGAGATAATCAAATTAAATATTTAAGGTTGTTATAACTTTCCATTGAATAAAGGAGAACCCAGAATGTTGGCTGAAAAATTTAATCATTTGAAATTAAGAGAACGGTTATTAATCGGATATACTATTCCAATCGCTTTATTTATGGGACTGGCAGGATTAGTTTATGTTAATATTAATGAAGTTTCTAATACCTTTAAAGAAGCTGAACGGGTTCAAGAGGTACTGTTAAAAGTTAATTTAATGGAACGGGGTTCTCAAGGCATGATTCGGAGCTTGAGAGGGTATTTAGCATTAAAAAATCAAGACTTTTTGAAGGAATATGAGTCTGCTTTAGTGCTGTATCGAGACACCGCCAGAGCCGTTGAACCTTTAATGGTGAGTCTTGAGCAAAAACAACGGTTACAAAAAATGAATAATTTAGTGGAGCAATATGATCAAGTGGCGCGACAAAGTATTGCCTCGATAGATACAGGAAAAATAGCAGAAGGGATTGAATTTGCTCGGATTGGAACCCAATATGTGAATGAGTTTGATCTTGAAAGTAATGAGTTTTCTAATACGGAAGCAAATTTTCTCAATCAAGAAAGAAACAGCACAAGAGATGCCTTAGCTTGGTTATTATTTGTGCTAATTTTTGGAACGATAATCACCGTGATTGCTGCGGTTGTGATTGCTTTATTAATTGCAGTCAATATTAGTGGCACCATTCATCGTGCAACCCAAGTGATGGCAACGTCTTCCACTGAAATTGCGACAACCCTTGAAGAACAGGAACGAACCGCTAGCCAACAAGCTGCTTCGGTTCATGAAACAACAACAACGATGGATGAATTAAGTGCCTCGTCTAAATCTACCGCCGACCAAGCGGAGTCCGCTGCCTATGGAGCCGGTCTGGCTTTAGGATTAACAGAAGGTGGAAAAAAAGCGGTTGGAAGTACCTTAGATGGGATGGGAATTTTACAAGATAAAGTGGAAGCGATCGCTCAACAAATCATCCGTTTAAGTGAACAAACCAATCAAATTGGTAATATTTCAGAATTGGTGAGTGATTTAGCGAATCAAACGAATATGTTGGCATTAAATGCTGCCGTTGAGGCAGTCAGAGCCGGAGAACATGGGAAAGGGTTTGCGGTTGTGGCGGCTGAAATTCGTAAATTAGCCGATGAAAGTCGAAAATCAGCACTTAGAATTAATACCCTGGTTGCAGATATTCAAATGGCAATTAATTCTACGGTGATGGCAACAGAAGAAGGAACAAAAACTGTTTTATCTGGTGTGGAATTAGCCAAAGAAACAGCGGATGCTTTTGCTGGAGTGGCGGAAGCCGTTAATAATGTTGTATTAAATAATCAACAAATTTCATTAAATGTTAAACAACAAGCGATCGCCATTGGACAGGTCTTAGATGCCATGAATAGTTTAAGTCAAGGGGTTGGTGAGACGGCAAACGGGTTAAGCCAAGCTAAAGTCGGGATCAAAAACTTGGCAGAAGTCGCAGTGGAATTAAACTCCCTAGTTTAACGAACAGTTTGGTTGAACAACTGTTGAGACAATTAAACTTTTGTAAGGGTTCAGCTTAAAACTGAACCTTTATTGGGTACAATAAAATCAAATATCCGGCTCAATCTGAATCATTAAGATCACTGATTTTGGCAAGGATAAACTGTTTGCAGTTCAACTTCCAGTCCCCATCATCACACTCAGGGTTTGACGGATAAAAACCCACTTTATGCTTAAAAATTATGCTCAAATTTAATCAATTAAGGTATTGGATTATTGGAGGATATTTAATCCCGATTATCCTTTCTATTATTACAGCAGTGGTGGTCTCATCCAGTGTCGAGAAAGTTAGAATAGCGACCCAAAAAGTTCAATATTCTCACCAAATTGTTAAAGAACTAAGTAAGATAGTTTTTGCTACCAAAGATATGACCATCGGGGCTAGAGGTTATCTATTAGCAAATACAGAGCAATCTTTTGAATTTTATGAACGAGCTAGAAATCGATATGAACAGAATTTACAACGGTTAAAAATTTTAATTCCTGATTTAGAAGAAAAACAGGAGTTAATTGATTTAATTCAACTGATTACTGAATTGGACGACTTTTATAATGAAAATTTATTTCAGTTGATTAAACAAAATCGCCTTCAACAAGCAGTTGAGGTTTGGAAACGAGGACAAGGAACTAAACTTGCCGAAAGAATTTTGGAAAAAAGCGAACAGATTATTACCCTAGAATCTGAAAAAGTTGAACAGCATAACCAACAGCTAAATGAAGCGTTAAATAATTTAGTTCAAGTGGTATGGATGACTACAGGAATTGCTTTTATTTTAGCAAGTATTATTGGCTATTGGATCATTTCCAGTATTATTAAGCGAATTAATCAAGAAGCCACTCAAATTGCTGTCACTTCTAAAGAAATCGTGACGATTATTGAAGCACAAGAACGGATGACTTCCCAGCAAGCGATTTCTGCTAATCAAACCACAGCGAGTATGGAAGAGTTGGGTGCATCCTCTCGTCAGTCCGCAGAACAAGTTTCAACCGCTGTAGCTGGAGCCAATCAAGTTTTAATGTTAACGAATGGTTCTCAACACAGAAATGTTGAAGTTGAGAATAACATTAGTTTAAATCTTAAAATGGAACAAATCCAACAACAAATTCTGCGACTGAGTGAACACTTAGGACAGATTTATAGTATTACAACGGTTGTGAGTGATTTGGCAAATCAAACGAATATGTTGGCGTTAAATGCTTCTGTTGAGGCAGTTAGAGCCGGAGAAAATGGGAAAGGATTTGGCGTTGTTGCCACAGAAATTCGGAAACTGGCTGATCAAAGTCGCAAATCGGCTGAAAAAATTAGTACCATTGTTACCGATATTCAAACAGCCGCAGGCTTAACAGTTCGAGTGACAGAGGAGGGAGCTAGATCTGTCAAAAATATAGGACAAGCCATGAATGATGTCGTTGTTAATCTTCAACAAATTTCTTTGAATACGAAACAACAATCCGTTGCTGTTGAACAAGTGCTTGAAGCGATGAATAGTTTAAATGTAGTGGCAAAAGAAACGGCTCAAGGTGTTAGTCAAGCTAAGATCGGAGTTCAAAAATTAAATGAAACCGTTCAAAACTTGAATTCTCTGGTTTAAAGGTTAAATTGAGATCAAACTTTTCCCCAAACGCGAATTGATTAATACTATTGAAAGGATTGAATTCGTATGATTGAAGATGTGGAATTACGAGAAGTCTTTAAAACTGCCAGTGAAGAGCATTTACAAAATCTAGATGAAGGATTATTATTTTTAGAAAAAAATCCTGATGATCTAGCTAAATTAGAAGAACTACTGCGAGAAGCCCATAGCCTCAAAGGGGATGCCGGAATGTTGGGCGTTAAAGATGTCTCAACTTTAGCCCATCAAATTGAACATTTATTAGGGGGAGTTAAACGTCAAGAAACCATCTTATCATCTGAATTAGTTGACCGTCTCTCTTATGGAATTGATGCTATCCGCCAACTCGTTCATGAGGCAGTAACGGGAGAATCTAGTAATATTAATACCTTTCATATTCTTGCCTATTTAATGGGTGCAAAACCGAAAGAAGACAGTCATCAATCACCAGTCAACAGTCAACAGTCAGTAGGGGCGAAGCATTCGGACAGTAATCTAGGAGAAAAACCGATAAGTTGTCTTCCAAATGCTTCGCCCGTACCCAGTCATCAGTTAGAAGACAGTGACCAGCTAATAAATTCTCCCCCCGCTCCCCCCGCTCCCCCCGCTCCCCCTGCTTCCTCGGCTCCCCCTGCTTCCCCCGCTCCCTCCGCTTCCCCCGCCCTCAATAATGGAGCCAGTTATAAGATTGAAACGATTCGAGTTCCGACGCGAAATTTAGATAATTTAATGACCCAAACGGGAGAATTAACAGTTACTAAAATTCGGATTACCCATCGATTAAGTGAAATTGAAGAAATTACAAACCTGTGGGAAGAATGGAGCCGAGATGCGTTTGTTAATCGTTTTGTTGTCCATGATCTAGAAAATCGTACCAATGGAAATTATGGACAAAATAGCCCAATGGGGCAACTACAAAACTATTATCATCGTAACTCAGAACGATTAGAACAGTTAGGAGGGTTAATTAATAAACTCAGAAATGCCTTTTCTGAAGATATCGCTCGTTTAGAAGTTATTAATGATGAATTAGAAGAAGGGGTGCGAACCCTGAGATTGTTGCCCTTATCAACGATTTTTAACTTATTTCCCCGAATGGTTAGGGACTTGGCGCGACAACAAAATAAACAAATTGAATTTGTCATTTCTGGTGGAGAAACCCGGGCTGATAAACGAATTTTAGAAGAAATGAAAGATCCCCTAATGCACATTTTAAGAAATGCTGTAGATCATGGGATTGAAACATTAGAAGAACGGCAAAGATTAGGAAAACCTGCAACGGCGACCATTCATTTAAAAGGATATCAAACGGCAACCCATGTTGTGATTGAAGTAACCGATGATGGACAGGGATTAGATCTAGAAAAAATTAAACAAACCGCTTTAAAACGAGGAATTTGTCAACCCGAAGAATTGAAAGGGATGACCTCACAACAAATTCAAGCCTTGATTTTTTCTCCAGGTTTTACGACTCGCACTGTGGTGACAGAAGTATCCGGACGGGGCGTGGGAATGGATGTGGTTCGCACCAATGTTGAACGATTAAAAGGAACGATTCAAGTTGAATCTCAAGCCAATCAAGGGTCAACCTTCCGGATTCAATTGGGAATTACCTTAGCAACGGCTCATGTTTTAATTGTTTTAGTGCAAGGTATTTCGTTTGCAATTCCCGTAGAATTTGTACAAATGACTCGTTTGGTGGCTAGCGATGAAATTTTTACCATTGAAGGACGAGAAACCATTGTTTTTGAAGACCAACCGATTTCTGTGGCTAGATTGAGTGATTTACTCGAAATTCGGATTCCTCAATTAACAAGTACACCTGTTTCTATGCCTGTCCATCCGGCTCCGACTTCTTTATCTTTACTGAAATCAAAAGCCACCTCTTCCTCAATTCAGACCCAGAATTCATCGGCGACAACGAACTTAGAAATTATTCAGCTTCCTTGTATTATCTTAAAAATTGGGGAAGAAAAATTAGGGTTATTTGTAGATGCGTTAATTGATGAACAAGATGTTGTTTTAAAACCGCAAAGTAAACTGTTAAAACGAGTTAGAAATGTAGCGGGAGCAACGATTTTAGGGACTGGGGAAGTTTGTATTGTTTTAAGCCCTCAAGATTTAATTAAATCCGTTCGCCGACAAGCGGGAGGAATGGCTGCCTTCGCGCCCCAAACCGCCATTAGTTTGACCGAATCTGTTGCTCAGAAACCCACAATTTTGTTAGTGGAAGATTCAATCGCCACTCGTACCCAAGAAAAACGCATTTTAGAATCAGCCGGATATGAAGTTGTGACCGCAGTGGATGGATTAGATGGATTTAATAAACTGAAAACCCGTGCCTTTGATGCGGTTGTTTCTGATGTGCAAATGCCGAATTTAGATGGGTTAGGTTTAGCCACAAAAATTCGACAGCATAAAGAATACAGTGAATTACCAATTATTCTTGTTACCTCCCTGGCTTCCGATGAAGATAAGCGCCGAGGTGCAGAAGCGGGAGCCAATGCTTATATCACTAAAGGTTCTTTTAACCAAGAAATTTTAATAGAGACCCTCAGAAGACTGGTATGATCAATTTATAAGGAAAAAGCAAAAAGAATTAAGACTTGTCACTGCTTACCTAAATTCCGGTTGGCTGTTCTTAATTCTTAATTCTTAATTCTTAATTCTTAGTTCTGGCTCCTGATTGTTGAAAATGCCAATTCGAGTTTTGTTGGTTGAAGATTCTCCCGTTGCCATTATTATTCTCAAACGCATTTTATCGACTTCTCCTGATATTAACGTTGTGGGAACGGCCCGAACCGGAAAAGAGGCGTTAGCATTGGTTCCAACGGTACAACCTGATGTCATTTGTACTGACTTTCATATGCCTCAAATGAACGGACTAGAGTTTATTCAGGAAGTGATGGCGGATTTTCCCCGTCCGATTTTAGTGATTAGTGCTTCTGTCCAAGCTAATGATACCCATAATGTTTTTCAACTGTTAAATGCTGGGGCGGTTGATGTTTTTCCGAAACCGGAAACGGGATTAGCTTCTGATTATGAATTAATTGGTCAAGATTTAATTCGGAAAATTAAAATTTTGTCGGGGGTAAAAGTGTTTACTAAACATCGAAAAACCTCCCTGCAAACCAACCTGAACTCTCCCCCCTTGTCTTCTCCCACCGAAGTGAAAATTCCTTTAGAACCAACTCAATTGCTATTTGGAAATAAAATTAATACCTTTGGCTCTGAAAAACCGATTAGACTTTTAGCGATTGGTGCATCAACAGGAGGCCCTCAAGCGCTCCATACAATTTTAACTCAACTTCCCAAAAATTTTCCTGTTCCGATTGTTTGTGTACAACATATTAGTGAAGGATTTTTACAAGGGTTGGTGAGTTGGTTAGATGGAGAATGTCACTTAACAGTTAAAGTAGCCGCATCCGGTGAATTACCCTTGGCGGGAATGGTTTATTTTGCACCAGAACGTCATCATTTAGAGTTTAATAATTCCGGTCGATTTACTTATTCTAATGCGGCTCCGTTGTCCGGTCATCGTCCCTCTGTCACCGTCACTTTCGAGTCTGTTGCTAAGTTTTATGGAGCCAATAGTGCGGGAGTCTTATTAACAGGAATGGGGCGAGATGGAGCCGATGGAATGCTAGCTATTGCCAGTCAAGGAGGCTTAACTATCGCACAAGATCAAGACAGTTGTGTTGTGTTTGGAATGCCCGCCGAAGCGATCGCATTAGGAGCGGCTCAACATATTTTACCTGCCCATGAGATTGCCTCTTTTGTATTGAATCGTCTTAAAAGAGTCATGTAAAATTAAACAGATCAAGCCAACACCCGGAACTGAATTTTTTACAGCTTTGATGGGCTAGTTTGAATTCTTGAGGGTGAGGTAGCGATCGCTTCTAGGAGGGGTGGGATGCAACTTATCCTGACTTAAGGCAAAATCTAGGAAAAGTTAACTATTGTTGGTAAGGAAAGTTGTGATGCTAAAAAAACCCTTGAATCAAAAACCCAATCAACATCGAGCCAAACTTTCAACGGTGTTGAAAAGTTTAAGTTTAACCGTCGCCATTAGTTTAATTGATGTTCCGGCTTTTGCTCAAATTAATCTCGCCACATTAATCAATATTTTAGGCCAAGATGATAAAGTTTTTATTGAAAATCAAGTGGCGGAAGTCCGTGACCAAGCTGCATTAGGACAAGAAGTTAGAACGGAACAAGCCCGCGCGCAATTAGATTTTAATACAGGAGCGACGGGACGTTTAGCAGAAAATTCGACCATTAGAGTCGGTCAATGTGTGGAAGTGCAAGAAGGGGTTTTAGTCGCCTCTGGCCCTGCTAATGGTTGTGTGATGGGATTTTCTGCGGGAGTTCAAGGAACTATTTATGTGGTGAGCGCAGAAACCATTAATAACAATCAAGTAGGAACCATTAATGTATTAGAAGGTGAAATTCGCTTAAGTTCCCAAAATAATCCTAATGATCCGAATGCCAGAGTGATTAGAGAAGGGGAACAAATTAGAAATTTAACGCAAGGATTAAACATTTCTGAGATTCAGATTCAACGAATCTCTAAAGAAGAATACGAAGCCATTATTACAGGGCCATTATTTGAGGGATATCCTGAACCTTTACCCGGTCAAGAAAAAATTAATGAAGTTTGTGAACGATTATATGGTAATTGTCGTCCCGTCGCTGGAACGCCTCAGCCAGTCCGAGGATTATGGTAATTAGAAGGCAGGAGGCAGGAGGCAGAGGGCAGGAGGAAGAAAGTTAAAGTTAAAAAACTGTAGGAATAAAACCCTACAGTTTTCTTTGATTGGATGTTGTAATTTTGAAGATTCCTGTTAAGTTGTTAACTTTTTTACCCTGCCAATTGATTAAAAAATTTGTTACCTTAACCCACATTAACGTTGTACATCTATCGTTTCTGTCGTTGTCGGTTCAGGGGTTACACCATTCTGACGTTGTTCTAAAACGCGGCGTTGTTTTTCCCGAAATTGAGCCGCTGCATCTTGAATATTCTGGCGTTGTTGATTTCCGACTGCCTCATAATCAACGTTATAGCGACCTAATCGGGAATTATGAATCAGATCAAACATGGTATTTTGATTATTTTGGGGTGACATCGGATCAGCGTTATCAGAGCGTTGAAACTCTTGAATCGGATTAAGGTAATTCGCAGAATTAGATTGTGCGAAACTAGATGACGCCAATCCTAAAACACCAAACCCAACCATAGAAACCATCGAGCAGAACATCCCCACACCAAACTTAAATTTGTTACGCATAGTGCCAACCTCACCGACTAATCAATCACTAGAAAATACACAATATTCTAACGCTTCTGGGCGCTTCTGGGGGACAAGGGGACAAGGAGGCAGAGGGGGGAGGGAGCAGAGGGAGATAATTCTTCTATTACCTATTGCAAGAATGCCTATTCCCTTAATTCTTAATTCTTAATTCTTGGCTTAAGCAAAGCGACGGCGTAATAACGGTTGAATTGAGAGTAATGCTACCGTGGCAAACCCTAATAAAACGAATAATGCACCGCCAAAGGTAATGGTGGCAAAAGGTGCTTCCATGACTACACTATTGAATGACCAATCCTGATGTAAATATAAATAACGGATCGGTTCAATCGCATAACTAAGAGGATTTAAACTCGCCACAAATTGCAACCAAATTGGCATAAACGATAACGGTGCTAAAGCGGTACTGGCGAACAATAACGGTAAATTTGTAACAAAAATAACCGCAATTAATTCAATGTGACCCGGTAACGCAAAAGCTAACCCTAAACTTAATCCCGTCACCCCTAAAACCAACAGCAAAACAATTAAGGTAATGATGCTTAATCCAGCAATTCCCGGTAAACCAGCCCCTAGAAAAGCAGCAGCAGTCACAATAGCAATGGTTTGAATAAATGCCAGGGTAACAATATAAATTGCGGACGCTAAAACAATGGAAAACCGAGAAACTAACGGGGCTACTAATAAGCGATTGAGAAAGCCAAATTCTCGGTCAAACATCACGGGTAAACCTGCATTTAACGCCCCGGCAAAGGCAGTAAAAACAATTACCCCCGCTCCTAAAAACTGAGCATAATTCATGCTTTCTCCAAATAGCCCTTTCGGAGCATTTTGAAATAAAGCTCCAAATAAAATTAACCACATTAAGGGCTGAATTACACCCGCAATTAAGGTAGAAGGACGACGTTGGAGTTGAATAAACAACCGACGAGTTAACGCCATTGTTTCTTGGAAAAACTCTCCGACTAAATTCGGTTCAGTTCTAATTTCCGAAGTTGTTGATAAATTAACCGATGTTGTTGAACTACTCATAACTTAATAAAAAAAGATTACTAACTAAAACACACAATTTTCTTAATTCTTAATTCTTAATTCTTAATTCTTAATTCATTTCATATTTTGTTTTTTCTCAGCTTTTAAATCCCGACTTCCGGCGGCGGCTAGTTCTGCATCCAGTAAGGTGCGACCTGTTGCCGCTAAATAAACATCATCTAAACTGGGTCGAGATTGAGCAATGCCAAAAGTAGGTAAACCTGCTTCTTTGAGCGCTTGTTGAATGGTGAATAAGGCATCACTTTGGGAGGTGACGACCAAATTCAAGGAATTCCCTTGAGCATTATTAATAATGACTTCCTGCACAAAGGGGAAGGGTTGTAATAAGGCTTTGGCTTTTTCCGCTTCCTCCAGGGGTGAAAATTCCCGAATTCTGAGGGTAATGCGATCGCCTCCGACCTGATCTTTTAACTCGGAAGGGGTTCCCGTAGCAATGACCACCCCTTGATCAATAATGGCAACCCGATCCGCCAAAGCATCCACTTCTTCTAAATAATGGCTGGTGATCAAAACCGTTGTGCCATTGTCCCGTAACTGTCGCAGAAAATCCCACACAGCAACCCGACTTTCAATGTCTAAGCCAACGGTGGGTTCATCCAAAACTAAAACATCTGGTTGGTGTAGCAAACCCGAAGCTAAATCTAACCGTTTGCGAATTCCCCCCGAATAAGTTCCACTTTTTTTATCGATCCAGTCTTGGAGTCCCAATAATTGAATCATTAGATTAATTCGTTCTGGGATTAACTTGCGGGGGATATGATAGAGAGCCGCTTGCAGTTGCAGTAACTCTCGTCCGGTCAAGACCTTATCGAGGGCGACTTCTTGGGCGACATAACCCAAACGTTGACGGGCGCCTCTGGGGTTGTCCACCACCGAAATTCCCGACACTTCTAAACGACCTGCATCGGGGGTAATTAATGTACATAACGCCCGGAGGGTTGTGGTTTTTCCGGCTCCATTGGGGCCAAGTAAGCCAAAGATTTCTCCCGGTTGGATCTCCAGGGAGACATCTTTAACGGCTTCAACGGAACCATAACGTTTTTTGAGGTTTTGAATCAGAACGGCAGGGGTCATGGGGTAATTTTATTAAATCTATAAACTGCCTTTACACTTCTACATGATTTTTATTTTAAAGGATTCACGGAAGCTCAAACTTTAACCCCCAGCAGCAAAACTGCCAGACTCAACCATTGATCAGCATTTAAACTTGGTTTTGCCCGTTTAATCCTGGCTTTGTGCCTTTGTCATCCCTTGCCAAGAGACACAGGATTCATTAAAATCAGGGCAGACTAATTCACCAAAGGGGAAGTGTTGTGTAAGCTTCGCTCGTTTTAACATAACTCGACCAATTGATCGGGGTGCAAAGGTCAGGATTTTCAACTGTCACATCGGGTTATGATCGCAATGATAAACTGTGAAAAACTCTATAAGCAACTGATAGGATAACTTACTTATTACAATTATTGCTTTACGATCCTCGCCAAAGAGGTGTTATCTGATGAGCCGAATTCTCATTGCTGAAGATGAACCTCGCATTGCTGCCTTTCTCGAAAAGGGACTGCGAGCCAATGGATTTACAACCTCCCTGGCCAATGATGGACGGGAAGCGGTAGAAAAGGCTCTGGCTAGTCAGTTTGACTTACTGATTCTCGATTTGGGCCTTCCAAACCAAGATGGGTTTCAAGTTTTAGAACAATTGCGAGGTCAAGGAGAACAAATTCCGATTATTATTTTGACGGCCCGTGACGATATTACGGATAAAGTGGCAGGCTTAGAAGGGGGTGCAGATGATTATGTGACTAAGCCTTTTCGGTTTGCAGAACTGTTAGCCCGAGTTCGCGCTCGTTTGCGGAGTCATGGGCCAACGACGGTGAAAGAAGAAAAAATGCTAAAAAGTGGCTTAATTGCCCTTGATCTTTATACCCGTCAGGTTCACGTTGGAGAGACCCTGATTCCATTATCAACCAAAGAATTTCAGTTATTGGAAACGTTTTTGCGACATCCGGGCCAAGTGTTAAGTCGCGAACAATTGCTGGATCAGGTGTGGGGCTATGACTATGATCCCGGATCGAATATTGTGGATGTTTATGTCGGCTATCTCCGCAAAAAGTTAGGTGGCGATTCCATTGAAACAGTTCGGGGTGCTGGATATCGTCTTTATACACCGATTTAATTTTTTTTCGGGAACTTTTAATCAAGTAGGAACGTCTGTTAGCCAAAGACTCCTCCAGAACGTGCGGTTAGAGACAGATTAGAGCCAATAGAGGAGAGAGTTAAATAGCCAACCTCAAGTTTAAAGGTTTGAAAAAAACTTGAGGGTTAAGCCTTTAGGACATTTTTTTGACCCGTTCATAATCTTCATGTTCAGAAACAGCTAATCTATGAAATCTCCTAATTAATTCTACCGATCACCCTTTTCTAAAAGGCGGAATATCAAGTCAGTATTTAAGGATTTCATAAGATTTAGCTTGGTAAAAATTTAGGTGTGTGCATCTTACAACCTCAAAGCTAAATTAATAAATCCCTGTTAACGAAGGAGAGAAAATTGGGAATTCTATTATTAAACGACTGACAATTCAAAGCAGAGCTTTTGAGTTCAGGTTGTAAGAGGCGAGTTTTTAGGAGTGATAGGGAGTCAAAGCATTCAAGCAGGTAATTGGGATTGGTAAAGCTAAAAATCCGATCAGGTTGAAAAGCGATCGCTTTTCAACTCGATACGGCTCAGGTTGAATTCAGGTAAAATCTGATTGATTAACAACGCATCAGTTGTTAGTTTCAATGGACAACTTAATCTTTATCTAACTCACAATTAACCTAAATTGTGGGTAGGCTTTAACTGTTTTTTGTAGTAATCCTTGCCAATTTACAACTTTTTTTTAAATAGATTTATAGCAAGGGTAAGCCAATGAGCAAATGAGCAAGTTAAGATTTTTCTCATTCACAATTCATAACCATCTTAAGGCTGATTTGTAGGATAAAGATTAAGAACAAAAATATTAAAGTTTTTGCCGCACGGCTGATTAGTTAGCCTGAACCGGCAAAGCTTTACAGAGTAAGCATCATTTTTTCTGTCTTTTACATCGCAGGTCAAACCGACTATGAATAACTTAAGTAAAGACTTCCAAGAACTGAACAAATCCGCTGATGATGATGTCTCTAGAAAATCGTTAGAAAAGTTAGCGAAGAAAGAGGAAAAGTTTTTTAAAAAGTTAGATAAGCTATTTAACAAAGAAGCTTATCTCAAGTTCAACCCGGATGTTGAGGAAGCCGTAAAACAAGGTCGAATTACCGCAGAAGAACATTGGCTCAAATATGGGTTCGTAGAAAAGCGGGAATTTAGCCAATTCTTCAGCGTGCGCCAGTATTTATCACTCAATGTTGATCTTCAAAATGCTAACGACACAGATGACGATTTTAATCCCCTTGAGCATTTTTTAGAAATCGGGGCCAAAGAAGATCGCCAATGGAACATATTATTTAATGCAAGTGAGTACCTAAAACTGAATGCTGATGTTGCTGAAGCCGTTCAAAATGGCCTATTGAGTGCAACAGAACATTTACTAGAAGCTGGATTAGATGAATTAAGAAGCTTTAGTTCAATTTTCAATCTTGAAGATTACTTAGAACTTAACCCTGATGTTGCTGAAAAAGCAGAAACAGGGGAAGTGAACCCAATTCTTCACTTCTTTAATGTGGGTCTGTTGGAATTGCGGGAATTTAGCAAAATCTTCAACGTTAAATTCTATCTCCAATCCAGCCCAGACGTTGCACAAGCCATTCAAGAAGGACGAATTAACATCCTTGAACACTGGATACAATTTGGCCGTTTTGAAAATCGTCCGTTCAATCCCAGTATTAACGTCTCCGTTCTTCTGCAACAATTTAATATCACTAATCTTGCCGCCATTAGCATTGAGCAACTGCAACAATTGGTGCAGTTGATCATATCCACCCCAACAGGGACACCAGCACCGACCCCGGCACCGACCCCGGCACCCACTCCGGCACCCACTCCCGAACCAGGAGGAACAGGTTATACACCCGTCTTCAACGAAGATGAGGACGATGACGACGATGATGGCGACGATGCTGATGACTCACCAACCAATACACCGCCCTCTTCTAATCAACCGCCAACTTCCGGTGTCGATATTCCCGAAGCACCCCAGTTCCCAACAGACGATGATGACGACGATGATGGTGTTGATGATGACGAAGATGATGATGGCGTCGATGATGGAGACGATGATGACGAAGATGATGATGAGGACGACGATGGCGTCGATGATGGAGACGATGAAACCCCAGAATTACCTTCTGAAGATGTCTTCGACGTTGAATACATTAAAACATTCTTTGGTGATCTCCTGAAAGATGCCTTGGGTGTGGATGACCTCAGCACTTTAACCCCAGAAGAAATTTATAAATTCCTCCTCGAAAACGGATTAGAACTGAATATCAGTCCATCCCCCTATATCGACCTTCAATTTGTTGTTCAAGCCTATGCCGCAAAACTGCTAGCCTATTATGAAGTCAGTTCGGTTTCTGAATTAACCTATCAACAAGTTCTGGACTATATTAGTGAGGTTGGAATTGAAGAGGGAGACAGTCCTTCTGCTGCCATCGACTTTAGTTACATTCGCCTTAAGTACCAAGCGTTACTAGAAGCTGCCTTTGGAGTTTCTATTGAACAAATTTCCAATCTAGAACTCTTTAATTTCCTGAATAGTGACGAGGGTGCTAATGCAATTAATAACCCTTCTTTCTTCGTCGATATCAGCTTTGTTAAAGCGGTTTATTCAGCCGAAATTGCTGCCTATTTTGGAATTGCCATTGAGCAAATTGCTACCCTGTCTAATATTCAGATTCTCTCGTTCATTAATACTGTTGGTTTTGAGGAAGGATTGAGTAGTTCTTGGAAAATTGACCTGAATTACATCAAAACCCTGTATGGCGAGGAATTTGCCGAAAAATTAGGGGAAAATCCAACGCTAAAAGATATTTTAGCCTTGATTAAAACTGAAGGATTGCCGGATGATGTTAATCCCTCTCCCTTCTTAAACATAGATTTCGTCAAAAACCTGAACCTGGATAAAATCAAAGAAAAATTCAAAGTTCAGAATCCTAGCGAAATTGAAGATGATAAACTCCTTGAAAGCATCGAAGTAGACGTTTTTGTAGATGTCAATTATGTCCGCGTTGAATATGCTGCTCAATTAGCCACTTACTACAAAATTTCTGTCGAAGAAATTGGCAGCCTCACCGATGAACAAGTGAAGTCCTACATTTTAGGGATTGGTCTTGACTTAGGGTTGAAAACCTCGGCGGTTGACTTCAAGAAAATCAGTAAACTGTTTGATAAAGAACTGAAAGATTTCTTCAAAGTCAAAGATGTTAAAGATTTAACCCACGGTCAACTTAATGCGTTCCTATCGGGAGAAGGCAAAAAACTTGGACTGCTAGCCCAAATTGTGGAAGCGGTTGATATCGAATACTTCAAAGAAATCCATAAAGAAGTATTAGAGTTCAAATTTGGAGCCGATGTCACCCCCGAAGAAGTTCTTGAGTTCTTATATGGCGATGCCAAACTGGTGATTAATGTTGAGTTTGTGCTGAAGAAATTCACAGCAGAACTCACCACTTATGCAGAATCGATTGGTAAAACCATTGAAGAACTAACGGAAGACGATCTGGAGGATTATTTCAGCAGTAACGATGGCTTTGATGCCGAGAAAAACCTCACTGCTTTTAATTTAGAAGCATTCAGCGCCCAATTTTCATCCCAACTGACCACGTTCTACAGTGTGACTTCTGTTGAGGAACTGTCCGAAGTCCAAGTTTATGAATTCATCACCGAACAAGCTTGGAAGTTCGGTATTGAATTAGCTGAATTTGTCAGCGAAGAAGATATCAATTTCTTCCGGGAAGAATATGCTGAAAAAATCGCGGCTCAATATGGTATTGAAGTCACGGCGGTTCAAGAACTAGATGCCAACGTTCTGTTAGATATTGTCTTCGGTGGCGTTTCAGATTACTTGAATCTGGATTACTTCAAAGTTAACTTTGAAGGGGATGTTCAAGCCACATTTGGTGTAGAAAATATTGCCGAAGTCACTGCATTACAAGTGATTGAATATCTCTACGCACAAGAGCAACTTGATCTGACTCAACTCAACTGGTTTAACGTCGATGAGTATGTGACAGCAGGTGGCGAAGAACTCGAAGAAGCACTGAAATCTTACTACAGTGTTAAAGAGATTAGCGGACTGTCTGCTAAACAAATTATCGAGTTTGCCTTTAGTGCAGAAGCAAGCACGTTTAGTGTCGAAGGGTTAGTGGATTTAGTCTACATTACAGACACCTATGGTGCTGCGATCGTAGGTGGCGACCAAGTTGCTGAAAAATGGCTGAGTGAATTTGTAAGTCTTGATGCGGGTTATGTCGAGTATCAAATTAGTGGTTTAGTGACCGCAGGAACCCTGACCTTAGAACAGATTAATCAGTTCTTAGGTGCTGAAGTCACAGCCGTTGATTTATTAACGAAAAAACAACTCATTGACCTCGTTAATAACGCCGAATTTAAAGCACTTCTGGGTGAAGAAAACGAAATCAAGCTGTTCCAAGATGTTCCTAATCTGGAATACATTAAAGCCACGTTTGCTCCGGCACTGGCAGACGTTTTAGGGGTGAATATTGCTTCCTTTACAGGTGAAGAAGGAACCGTTGTTTCCAATCAGCAAATTCTCGACTTCATCCTTGAGACGAAAGTGGCAGAAATCGCTGCCTTCGCTGGAGTTACTGAAGCCGAAGTTACAGCCGAGTTAGCACAACAATGGTTACTTGAAGCTAATGTTGTCTCCCTCAATGATGATGACGATACTTCCGATGATGATGCTGCAACACCAGCCGAATTTGACCCAGCTTATGCCAAATATCAACTCAATGAGTTGTTAGCCGCCGGAACGCTGACTTTAGAAACGCTGAATCAGTATTTAGAAACAGATATTGCTTCCGTTGAAGAAGTTAATACTCTTGATGATGCAACCCTGGGGGGTTTGTTACTCAATCAAGAATTCCAAACCGCTTTAGGTGATGAAAATCAAATTCAGTTTATTCAGCCAGAAACACTTGATTTAGAGTTCTTGAATGCTGAATACAATGAAGAACTGTCTGCTAAATTTGGTTCCCCCGCAGACACCGTATTTACGCAAGAACAAATCGTTGATTACTTCGCTGGTGAATACACTGAGGAAATCACCGCTGCTGGCGTTCCTGTTGAACAATTCATTCGAGAGTTTACACTCACTGCACTTGCTAATACAGGCGATGGCACCAGTGATACTGAGGTGGCTGATGATGGCACCGATGATGGCACTGATGATGGCACCGATGATGGCACCGTCGATGATGGTACCGATGATGGCACCACCGATGATGGCACCGATGACACGGCTGATGACATTGATCCAGGCTACGTTACCTTCCAACTGCAAAATCTGTTGGATGATGAAGTGATTACCCTGGAAGATGTCAATAAAGTTCTCACCACTGATGTTCAATCATTAGAGACTTTGACCTTAGAACAAATCGAAGAATTAGTTCTCAGCGAAGACTTTAATACGATACTGGGTGAAGAAAATGCCTTGAAACTGGTGCAAGGTGAACCAGATTATGAATATCTGCGAACACTTTATGCTCCCGAACTTGCTACCGCCTACAATGTGACCGAGGAAGATGTTCTCGCTGGCGAAATTGTCACGCTCACCGATGACGAAATTCTTAGCGCCTTCAGCGAAAATCTATCAACGGTTGATATCGGATTCATCAGCTATCAAATTGAACAATTGATCACTGATGAAACGTTAACTCTCGAACAAGTTAAAGGCTTCGTGGGACTCGAAGACGATCCCTTGGAAAGTCTTGAAGATTTAACGAATCCTGAACTCGTTAAATTAGCTTACAGCAAAGACTTGAAGGCTCTGTTAACCGAAAGCGGGAAAACCCTCGAACTCTCACCTGTTGATTACAAACAGTACATCGAAGAGAATGAGGAAGCCTTAGCAGAAGCTTATCCAGATGTTGAGGATGTCGAAGAGTTAACCTTGGATCAAGTTCGGACATTCATGTATGGTGATGGTCTTGACCAAGAGATTGAATTAGATGACTATGTTGCTTTCGATTATATTGAAAGCACCTACGCCAGCGCGATTAACAGCGTCGAAATCGATGATGCAGTGGTGTTAGATTGGCTGGAAGACGAATTTGCTGGTTTCGATGTTAACTATCTGCGCTATCAGTTCAATCAGTTAACCGTTGAACAACAAACGCAACTTCTGACGGAATTGAACATTGAGAAAGATGTTGAACTCCTCACGGATAAAGAAGTTGTTCAGATTGCCTTCAGCAGCACTTACAAAGAACTCTTAGGAGTCGAAGAAGTTCAAGTCAGCGCCTTCGATGTTGAAGGATATCGTGAAGCCTACGCTGCGGAACTCGCTGAGTTCTACTCCTCAGAAAATGATTCCGACGATGATTTAGAAGATGATTCTGATGATTTAGAAGATGATTCTGATGATTTAGAAGATGATTCTAATGCTTTAGAAGATGATTCTGATGATTTAGAAGATGATTCTGATGCTTTAGAAGATGATTCTGATGCTTTAGAAGATGATTCTGATGCTTTAGAAGATGATTCTAATGCTTTAGAAGATGATTCCGACGATGCTTTAGAAGATGATTCTAATGCTTTAGAAGATGATTCCGACGATGCTTTAGAAGATGATTCTGATGCTTTAGAAGATGGTTCTGATGATTTAGAAGATGATTCTGATGATGGCGGTGTTGGCGAGGATGATGATTCCGAAGACGATGATAGCGTTGATGGAATTGTTGACAAACTCACTGACAAGGAAGTGATCAAGTTCGCCTTCACGGAAGGATTCAAACAAGGAATTGATGTCGTCAAAGAGGGATTTGTCGATACAGCTTACCTGAAAGCGGAGTTCACCGGAGAACTAGCCCATTACTACAACATCGATGTCACAGCAGTTGAACAACTCAGCGATAGCTTGGTGGCCGAATATGTTTACGGTGGTATCTTGGGAAGTGAAATCGACTATGAGTTCTACAGTGAAACTTACCAAGCCGAACTAGAAGCTCAGTTTGGTGTGTCGATTACCCAAATCTCCAAAGCCCAGATTGTTCAACACGCTTTAGAAGTCACAATTCCCCAAGGTGGTGCTATCACCCCAGTTGATCTTGACGGCTTCATCAAAGAGTATCAAAAACAACTGTCTGACATCTTTGATCTTGATCTCAAAGACCTGAAGAAACTGGATAAAGACTTCCTGAAAACCTTCGTACTTGAACAAGCCAAATCCTTCGATTTAGATGCAACTAAGTTTGTTGAACTCGACTACTACCGCAATCAAAAATCTGAAGAATTACTGGCTAATTACGAAGATGAATACGTCAATCAAATCGATTCGCAGCAAGTCTTAGATTACGTGGGCGAAAATGAAGAAGAGCTTACAACCGCTTCTCCTTTCGTTAATATCCAATGGTATCAAGATGAATATGCTGAGGATATTGCTGCTAATCAAGATGCGATCGATACCAACAATAACGACACCCTTGAAAACGACGAGTTGTACACCTACGCAACGGGTGCAGGCTTGGTCAAAGGTAACAAACCCTCCGATATTCTCAAAAATTTCGATGAGTATGTTGCCGACCCTGCTGTTCAACAAGACCTGTTAACAACCTATGGTGTTGATTCGGTGGATGAACTGACGAATTATGACATCTTCAACTACATGGTTGGTGCTGGTTTAGAAAAAGGCTATCAAGCGTTCAGTAATGAATTTGTTGCTCAAAATCCTCAACTGAATTTTGAAGCTTTCAAACAAAACAACGCTGATGCTTTGACCCAATATACTGGGGTTTCTATCCAACAAGTCACCTACTTGGAAGTTGTTAAATACCAAGTCACAGCGGGTTTCTTTAATTCCACTATCGATACCACAGGATTGGCTTAGGAATTAAGAAGTGAGAATTAAGAATTAAGAATTAAGAATTAAAAAAATTGTAGGGGCGAGGTTTCCTCGCCCCTACTTCTATCTTCTTAAAAGAGGTTTAATATTAGATAGCAGCACTACACATTAAAGTTAGGATATATACGCGTTTATTATTAAGTCATTCTCTTCCTACTTTCTGCCTTCTAAAATTACTTATTTTGCATTGACGAAATGCCTTTAAATAACATGACTAATCCCCCTAGTAAAATCGCGATCGCCATTATTCCCATAATCCCATCTAATAAAGCTGTATTTTCCATTTTTTTAATGCTCCTCAATGAAGGGTTCAATTAATCCTACCAAAAAACGGTCAGGAGAATAAGTTCATTATCTCTAAAATTGCGTATTCATTTGGGTAGATGTAATTCTAAGATAGGTTTCTTAAGGTAAACAATAGTGGATTTTCAAAGCTTGATTTAATTCTTAGCTTTGGATTGAATCCAGTTGATGTTAATACCTTGAAGCACAAGGAGCGTTTAAAACAATGGTTAACAATCGGAATAATCATCAAGGACTGGCGAGAAAAGGAGCGATCGCGTTAGTCTTAATGGCAGGATTTTTAGGGGCTTGCGAAGCAAACCAACCTCAAGCGAATACCCCTGTAACGACTGAAGACCGCGAAGCAATGGATAATCGCGCTAATAACGATGATCAGCAAGCGGCGAACACTGTACCAGGAACCGAAAATTCAACTGTTGCTCAAACTGATAATAACCAAGCTTCTAGTCCTGTACCTAGCACCGATGATGCAACAGGGACAATGGCTGAAACGGAAACCGATGAAGTTGAACAAGTCTCCGATAATAGTGATCAACTGATTGGTCAAACGGTGACGGTGAAAGGGGAAGTGGAAGAGTCATACGGTTCTAACCTGTATCGGGTTCAAGAACAAGGGGAAGTTTTTGGAGATAGTATTTTAGTTTTAGCTGTACCTGCTCAACCTGGCGCTACTTTAGCCGCAGACCAAAACGTCCAGGTCACAGGGCAAGTTCAAGAATTCGTTATGGCTGATTTTGAAAGAGATTACGATTTGAATTGGGATCTGAGCGTTAAAGAGCAAATTGAAGCCGAATATGAAGGCAAACCTGTGGTAGTTGCCGAAACTGTTCAAGTTTATGAATAATCAGTAATCAGTAATCAGTAATCAGTAATCAGTAATCAGTCGGAGGGGCGTTGGCGGAGCCTGCCGTTAGGCTCAGCATTCGGGCAGTAATCTATGAGAAAACCGATAGATTGTCGAACGTATGCTTCGCCTGTACAGTAATTAGTAATTAGTTTATTAGTCAAGAGTTGAGAGTTTATTGGTTTCAAGGTTCAACCCAGAAACCCGTTGTTGAAGGCAAAGCCCTTGTTAATCGTCACCACAGGCGGAGCCTGCAATAATATATTGCTATGTATAGCAAACGCAACGAGAAAAAACTAATAACTCACAACTAATAACTCACAACTAATAACTCCTCACTGATTACTGATTACTGATTACTGATTACTGATTACTGATTACTGATTACTGATTACTGATTATTGATTACTAATTTTGGGTTTATAGGTGGAAGCAACCTGTAACTCTTTGAGTTGTTTTTGCTCCACGCCTGACGGTGCATTGGTTAACAAACAACGCGCTTGTTGAGTCTTCGGAAAAGCTATCACATCTCGAATAGATTCTTCTCCGGCTAATAACATTACCAGCCGATCTAAACCGTAGGCAATCCCTCCGTGAGGCGGTGTTCCATATTCAAATGCTTCTAATAAAAAGCCGAATTTGTTGTAAGCTTCTTCCATTGTTAATCCAATGGTTGAAAACACTTTTTCTTGAATTTCCCGTTTATAAATCCGTAAACTCCCGCCTCCAATTTCATACCCATTTAAGACTAAATCATAAGCTTGCGCTCTGGCATGGGCTAAATCATTGACATCTTCAGCATAAGGAGCCGTGAACGGATGGTGTAACGCTTCTAAACGTTTTTCTTCTTCATTCCATTCAAACATGGGGAATTCAATCACCCATAATAAGTTAATTTTACTGTGATCAATTAACCCTAATTCTTTACCAATCACTTGCCGTAACCGATCTAAGGTTTTATTGACTGTTGGAATATCTCCGGCTCCAAATAACAGTAAATCCCCTGGTTCTGCGTGGGTTCG
>JBMDYE010000132.1:0-7793 GCA_048595135.1 Planktothrix sp.
CATCGCTTCTAAACACCCCACAATGATAGGTCATGGCATCTTGGAATTCTTGCCGCAATTGCCCAATTCGACAATTTCCAGACTGGTCTAATAACGCTTGGATTTGGGCTTCTGCTTCTTGAAGATAACGCTGTTCATCAATCGTTGGAAACTTGCGATTTTTAACAAAATTAGCAATCGCCGCCCCCGTTCTTTTTCCATAAACCACACATTCTAATAACGAATTACTGCCTAAGCGATTTGCGCCATGAACCGATACACAAGCCGCTTCTCCAGCAGAAAATAACCCATCGACTAAACTATCATTTCCACTTAATACTTGCCCATCATTATTAGTCGGAATTCCCCCCATAGAATAGTGAACCGTTGGACGCACAGGCATCGGTTGATTAACCGCATCAATTCCTAATAAACGGTGTGCTTCTTCCCAACAAAATGGAATGCGACTCATGATTTTTTCCCGTCCTAAATGTCGCAAATCCAAATAAACAAACGGCCCTCCAGCGCTCCCATCAAGGTTAATTCCTCGCCCTGCGCGAATTTCTAACGTTATCGCCCGGGAGGTAATATCACGGGGCGCCAACTCCATCCGACTGGCGGCATAAGTTGCCATAAAGCGCTCGCCTTCACTATTAATTAAATAGGCGCCTTCCCCTCGCACCGCTTCAGAAATTAACACCCCCACCGGATATAACCCCGTTGGGTGGAACTGGACAAACTCCATATCTTGTAACGGGACTCCCGCCATTGCGGACATCGCCAAGCCATCCCCCGTTGACGCATAATCGTTGGAAGTGGTATTAAAGACGCGACCATACCCCCCCGTTGCGAACATCACGGCTTTGGCGCGCACCACCATCAAATGTCCATCGTTAATGCGGAACATGACGACGCCTTTGGCTTGTCCGTCTTCTAAGATTAAGCGCATCACGTACCATTCATCGTAAATTTGCACGCCATAGCGTCTGAGGTTATTGACGAGTTCATGTAGGATGGCGTGACCTGTTTTGTCGGCGGCGTAACAGGTGCGGTTGTGGGAATGTCCCCCGAAGGCGCGTTGGGCGATGCGTCCGTTGGGGAGGCGCGAAAACAACACGCCTAAATGTTCTAAGTCGATGATGACGTCGGGGGCTTCTTTGGCTAAAATTTCTACAGCATCTTGGTCGGCTAAATAGTCGGAACCTTTGACCGTATCGAAGGCGTGGGCTTCCCAACTATCGGACGCATCAACATTTTTTAAGGAAGCGGCGATACCCCCCTGGGCGGCGACGGAGTGAGAACGGATGGGGTGAGTTTTCGCAACAACAGCAATATTTAAGTTGGGGTTGGTTCGGGCAATTTCCACCGCAGCGCGACATCCGGCTAACCCGCCACCGACAATTATTACATCATGTTCTAGCATAGTTGAGTTTTCGATAGTCTTCTCTTTCTTCTATGGTGCGATATAAAAAAACCCCCTTGGGAAAACCCAGGAAGTTTTTAACATTAGGGAATGATGGAGTTTCTGCTGCAAAAATTAATTCTTTTTGGCTAACTGGCGACCTGTGCCGCTTTGGAACCTGGCATTTCTGCACGGTTGGGGGCGTCTTCTATTGTGGGGTCTACGGACATGATTTCGATATGATTAAATAATGTGGTAACAAATGCGAAGAGTAAAAACGGTAAAGAAAGAAGCACGATTAATCCCACCGTTGCCAGGGCGTAAATTTGACGGGCGGTACTCCACACGGCTAAGGAGGTGGCTAAAGCAATAAAGATAACAATCAACCAAACAATAATTTGGCTATAGATATCCCCATAGGTGAGGGTGCATCGAATCCGGTATTTTTTCAGGTCTTGCATGGGCATGGTCTTGTAATATTCCTTTAACGTTCTAGGGTAAAGCGTTGATTTAATTTTGGAAAAATTCTCAATATTTTAATAATAGTTGTAACTTAACTTTACGTTTCGGGCATTGGTTCTTAATTCTTCTGTAATTTTTGTCACGATTCTCTAACTTTTTTCTGCAAAATTCCTCTATTCAATAACATAATTTTTCTGTAAATTCACCTTTCTTTAGATATAATTCATATTGTTGGGTTAGGTTTACCTGAAGTAGGATGGGTTCTGCCCATCAATTCTATATATTTCTAACTAAATTTTGCCTAATTTTATTGTCGTGATGCTGTAGGTTTTGATGGGCAGAGCCTCGTCCTACGGTTAAAGGTTGCGTTTGATATCTTTGGCAATTTGATTAAAGGTGATGTTAGAAAGGGTTCCTGTAAACACCCATTGACGAACGATTAACCCTAATAAAATACCTGATAAAAAGACAATCCAAAATAATAAAGAAGATTGGTTTTCTAACCCACTGGTTAAGTTCATTCCGAATACACAAGAAATGGCAGTTAAGGGAAAGAAAATGGAAACTAACGTATTTAATCGTTTTTCCGATTTTAAAGATTCTAAGGCAAATTCTGCTTGTTCTTCTGCTTTTGTGGCAATTTTAAAATCTAAGGCATTTTTTGTATTATTATAAAGAATATCTAAGCTCCGTTCAATTTCATACGCCCAATCTCGAAAATCAATAACCTTTCGTTCTTCTGGGAATTCTTCTCTAGCCGTTTGTAACGTCGCGTGTAAGTTTTTTGTAGCGATTTGAAGGGGGGTAATGGCTTCTAAAATTTCAAAATAATCTTCCGCCGTTTCAGCCGTTTCATACCCTTGACAAAGTTTTTCCTCAGCTAAGTCATATTCTTTCAAATGATTAACCAGTTGTTGAAAACCCACACCCCCCTTGCTGCATTCCCAATATCCATCGGGTTTGCGCCAAAATAATACCGCTTCTCGATCGCGATCGCCTTTTTCTGGTGCTTTGTGTAATACTAATAACAGATGATCATCGGCAACCATTGCCCGTTGTTTACCGAGGCTTTTTTCACCAAAGCGATCGCGAATTGATTCAGGCAGATTCCAAGTTGGCGGTAATTGCATAATTAGAGTTCATTGAGTGTTTTTTTTAAGTGTTTTTAGCATAACAATGATCTCAATCATCTAACCTTTATTTATTTTTTATCTTTTTTACCCTGGGTTTGTTCTGGTTTATCTTCTCCCTCACTAGGTTTTAACGCTTCATCTAAAATGGCTCTCGCTTCTTCCGCTTTTGCTCTCGCTTCTCGATACCGTAAATTAGAAACAGCAAAGGTTTTTAACACTTTAAATCCATCTTTTAACTCAGTAATTTCTTCAACACTAACGGGTTGGTCACTAAATAAAATATCAATGGCGGCACGTACCTTTAACGCTTCTTCCCGTGATTCCATCATTTTCAATTTCAATGAGGCTAAATTACTCAAAATTTGCACCGCTTCTGAAATCGCATCTTCTTCTTCTAAAGGGGTTTCATCCGGTTCTTTGACTTCAATAAACTGTTCAGGACTGAACCCTTCTTCTAATTCCGTTGGAAGTTTCCCAGAGTCCATCAATTCCATCAGTTTGTCCATCGCTTTTTCGCGCGCCTGGGGTGAATCTTTTCCCCGTACCGTTAAAACCACTTCTGGACTCTGAGCAAGGGTGTAGCGAACCATATTAATACAATCTAATCAACATAACTTTAGTTATCTATTTTAGCAGAAATCTGTTACAGTCACCAGTCAGAAGGAGGCAGGAGGCAGGAGGCAGGAGGCAGAAGGAAGAAGGAAGAAGGAAGAAGGAAGAAGGAAGAAGGAAGAAGGAAGGAAAAAATAGTCTCCTTGTCCCCAATTAAGCTGTTTCCTCTTAATTCTTAATTCTTAATTCTTAATTCTTAATTCCTAGATTGCTGTTTTCCAAATGTTAATTGTTTTATCATCGCTTCCACTGGCAAAAGTTTCTCCATCGGGACTCATGGCTAAGGAATAAACCCACTTTTTATGTCCGGTTAAGGTTCCTAATAATTTACCCGTTTCCCAATGCCAAACTTTAATTGTATTATCTTTACTTCCACTTATGAGAAGTTGCCCGTCGGGACTCATCGCCAAGGATAAAACCCAATCTGAATGTCCTGATAAAACTCGAATTAATTTACCTTGTTTAACATCCCAAATTCTAATAGTATTGTCATCACTTCCACTGGCTAAAATTTCCCCATTCGGACTCATCGCCACAGAACGAATCCAATCTAAATGACCTTCTAAAGTTTGGATTAATTTTCCTGTATGTAAATCCCAAATTTTAATCGTTTTATCACCACCACTACTGACTAAAGTTTTGCCATCAGGACTCAAGGCTAAAGAATAAACCCACTTTTTATGTCCGGCTAAGGTTTGTTTAGGTTCACCCGTTTTTAAATCCCAAGTTTTAATTTTATAGCCGCCACTAACTAACGTTTCTCCATCAGGAGTAATGGCTAAAGAATAAATCCATTTATGGTGTCCCATCAGAGTATGAATTAATTCTCCCGTTTCCGGTTGCCAAATTTTAATACAACTGTGGTCGGTTTTACGATGACTACTCGCTAAAGTTTGACCATTCGGACTTAAAGTAATAGCTAATACTCGTCCAAAATTACCATTTAACGTTTGAATTAATTCGCCATTATCTAACCGCCATAATTTAATCGTATTATCTTCACTACCACTCGCTAACGTTGTTCCATCAGGACTTACAACCAGGGAAGAGGCTTTTCCTGAATGTCCGGGTAACGTCTGCTGAATTGCAAAGTTTTTGGATTTAAAAGCAGGGGTTAAATTAACAACAACTCCCAAGCTTTTCACCGCAGTATCAGGATTTTCCTCAATCTCACTCAATTTTTTTTTAAAGGAATTTGCAGGCTTTAAAGAGTCCGGTTGATTAAACAAGGGAGATAATGATTGAAGATAACTCTCATCTCCTAATGCTGTTAAACAAGCTTTAAGATGCTGAATAATAATTTGATCCTGTTCGGTAATCAAAGGATAAATATTAGCTAAGGTTTCTACTGCTTCAATTGATTTAATTTTTTTCTGATTTAACCAAAGTTGCAAAGAATACTCCAGTTGCTTTTTTGCCCAATATTGATTGGGTAATTTCGTTAAGCTTTCTGCTATTTTTAAGGAAAGTTCAGCGACTTTCTGAGGGTTTCTAGCTTCTAATATTTTTAGGATATCTTGATAATATCCTAAAATTAATGTAATTAACTCTTCTCGCTGATGTTCGGATGATTCGGTGGCTAAATGAAATACTAATTCGGGGAGAATGGGGGTTGACTCCCGATAAATTAAATGGCAAATATCAGCAATGCAACTGGTAATAACACAATGATAAGTTGTTAAAAATTTGGAAAAAGCAATAAAATCTTGAGCAGTAATTTGATAAGGAAGATTTAAGTCCTCTGTATTAATACCGCACTGCTTCCATTTTTCTTCTTTTTCTAAAAGCTCTAAATTCGTAATATTTTCTTTTCCCAGTTGCCGAATTATCTCTAATTCTTCCCCTATTTCTAATAATTTTTTTTCTGTTTCTTTCCATTTTAAGGCTCTCAATCTGGCGGATTTATAAATAATTTCTTGATAATTTACCTGAGACAAAATGGTTTTATAACAATAATTTTCTTGACCGATTCCCCAGTAAGCAATTCTGAAGTTTAAAGAATTTCTAACAATTTCTGACTCTAAAATTAAGGTGGGTTCCGATCTCAACGCTTCAAATAAGGATTTTATCGTCGCTTCTTGGTTAAAATTCTGTTCTTTCCAAGCACCCGCAATAAATTCAATGGGTCGATTTTGGCTATTTAACGGATAATGTTTTTCAATAAATTCTCGGATACCTTGTGTTAAATTTAATTCAATATCTACTCGATGTTCAATTAATTGAGGATCACAAGTTCCTTGCAGTTTTAGGGGAAATAAAAATACCCGTAGCGGTCGCTGAGGAACAGTATTTTTTAAACTCCCAGACGCAAGAACTTGAGAAGGTAATAGAACTAACGGCCAGTTTTCATTAGAAAAATAGGGAGAATTTAAAGTTGAGGTTTGAGTAATAGAAGATTCAGAAATAACCGTTTGATTTTGAGCAAACTCTAGTTCAACATCGGGTGAATCTAGATTAATTTTTAACTGATGAAGTTCCTTTGTTTGTTCATGCTTGAGGATGGTCAGTTTTTCTTCTTGTAAAGCATTAAAAATTTGTGTAACTAACGGTAAACCTTGCATTAAAAGCTGCAAACATAATTCCAACTCCATAAAGTTGTCTCCAACTGAGGCTTTTTTTATTCCAGTTATCACTGTAGCACTCTAATCATAAAGGTTAACTTCAAAGTATAGGTTAAGAAAAAGTTAAGCTGAAAAAAAAGATAGATAAGACTGAATTGAAGATGAAATTTTAGGTTTAATAACAACTTTTTTTGATGAAATTAACTTTTTTTAGAATAGAATAATACAGATCACCGATTTTTCTTACCATACCACGCGATCGCGCCATTTCTCTAATAATTTTGGCCCCACTCCCCCCACTTGATCAAGATCTTCCCAAGAAGTAAACGGTTTTTCTTGTCTCGCTAAAATAATCCGTTGTGCGAGTTTTTCACCCACTCCGGGTAACGTTTCTAATTCTTCCTGCGTTGCGGTATTAATATTAATTTTAACGTTTGAGTTCGGTTTAGTGGGGTCAGCTTTAGTTACCACCGACCCGCCACAAGCGTTTAAATCTTTTTCTGCTTTCGTAATTAACCAACGGGGAACCCCTAACGCAGAATTTTGATATAATCGATCAAATTCTCGCTTAAAATGAGCAGAAACCGTTGAATTTTCAACAATTAAAACAGTTTCATCATTCCCTGTATTGGCGGCTTCTGTCCAGTTATGGGAACCTGTAATAACAATTTTATCATCAATAATTCCAAATTTATGATGGAGGCGATCGCTTGGCGCTAAGTTGGGACTTCCCACCGTTGAAAGGGGTTGTTTCCAAGGGTTATTTCCCGCTTCATATTTACATTGATTAACGAGAGAAACACCCATCATATCTAACCCTTCACTATAGGAACGATAAGCAAAACTAGGGTCAATTAAGGCTTGTATTTCTCCCCCTCGTTGCTGAAGTTTTTCTAAAGAATTAACTAATTGTTGTTCTGAAAAAACAAATAATGCTAAATTAACGCTTTGACGAGCTTGAGTTAAGGTTTGATTAATTAAACCATTAGAACTCTTTTCCCAAGGTTGTTTTTGAGACGTGGGAGAAAATTGAACGGTAACAGGAGTCTGATTAATGAAAAGTCGTTGATTTCCTCTAAAAGCTTTTTTCACCCCAAACAAACTATCTTTTTTCTGTCCAACTCCATCCCCCCACATGATGTTAAATTCTTCTAAAAATAATCGAGCTAATTTTGCATCTTCAATTTTCAGTAAATTATTCGCGTTTCCACGACTTTCTAAATCTTGAAAATCCCCATGAACATCACTGGTTGTAAAATTAGCTGAAGTAATAATCACTATTTTACCATCAACTACCACAAATTTATGGTGCATTAACCCTGTCCCTTTAGACCCATCTTCTGTATCATCAATAAGGGGAATATTAGCTTGTTTTAAAATAACTAAAGCATCCCGTTGCTGAAGTTCTTCTGAAGTTAGTTCATTATCTTGATTCAGATCAACTAATTGTACAAATTCCGTATATCGATTTTTTTCCTGTTCTGGTAACTGTTCAATTTCGGTGGCTGTCCACTCACTCCAAGGACGGCTATAGTTATTTTCTAAAATCACCCGAATTTTCACCCCCGCTTGTTGACGTTCAACTAACGCTTGAGCAATATTCGGTAAACGAAATTCCTGTACAGCAATATCAATTGTTGATTC
>JBMDYE010000133.1:0-5810 GCA_048595135.1 Planktothrix sp.
CATTCTAAGGCGAGTAAATTCACTTCCGTTCGATAACCGTCGGGGTAAGCATCAGAACATAAATCAATATTGATTAACTTAAAATAATCTTTAATTTTTTCGGTAGACAGTTGAGCGATAATTTCTTTAAATTTAACCTCAAATTCCGTAGAATCGGGATCTAAGGTGATATAAATTTCTTGAAGTTGTTTATTTTGAACAATCACTTGATGAACGGGAAACGCATCAACTAGCTCATTGGAGAAAAAACAGCCTGTGATTTTACCGTTAGGAATATCTTCAAATTCGCACCATTCAACCGAGCAAGAATCTTTTAGGGTTTGTTGAAGTTTGGCTTGTTGTTGAGATTTTAAAAAACCGGATTTTTCAATAATAATATAATTTAAACTATTAAAAAAAATAGGATAGTTTTTTTGTAAATAAAGCAGAATATCAGCCGCTAATAATCCTTGTCCGGCTCCCATTTCAACGAGGGTAAAGGGATTAGGACAATTTAAAATTTCCCACATTTGAACAAATTGTTCCGCCAGCATTTCTCCAAAATCTGAACCTAAGTAAGAGGAGGTAAAAAAATCTCCTTCTGCGCCAATTTTAGGTTTATTACTGGCATAATAGCCATGTTCTGGGTGATATAAAACCCAGTTCATATAGTCAGCAAAAGTAATTTTATTTTCAGGATTTTCTCTAATTTTTTCAGCAATATAATTACATAAATTTAGATTATTTTGTTCGATCATTAGAAAATTATTGAAATATAGTTGTTAAGATCAGAAACCCGGTTTCTCGGAGAAACCGGGTTTTTAAGTGTTTCTAAATTAAACAGGAACCGCTTGGGGTTGATAACGAATATTGGCGTCTTTCAGACGTTTTAACGCTTCTCCTAAGCGATCGCAGTCGGCAATTAAACTAATTCTAACGTAACCTTCTCCCCCTGAGCCAAAGGCATTTCCAGGGGTAAAGACTACGCCTGTTTGTTGCAGAACCGTTAAAGCAAAATCCGTTGAAGTCATACCGGGAGGACAAGGAATCCATAAATACATAGTTGCTAACGGTTTAGGAATATTCCATCCTAATTCAGCTAATCCATTAATTAAGAAATCTCGGCGGGTTCGATAGCGATCTTGCACTTCTTGTAAATAGCGATCCGGTAAATTTAAAGCGGTTTCTGCGGCAGCTTGTAACGCTGAAAATACGCCATAATCTAAATTAGTTTTTAACGTTCTCAATCCTTGCAATACTTTAGAATTGCCCACAGCAAACCCGACACGCCAACCTGCCATATTATAGGTTTTAGACATGGTATGGAACTCAACCCCGATTTCTTTACCGCCTGGTAATTCTAATAAACTCGTGGGTTGATAGCCATCAAAGGCTAATTCTGCATAACATAAATCGTGAACCAGCAGAATTTGATATTTGTGAGCAAAGGCAATAATCTCTTTGAAAAATTCACGGGGGGCGGTGGCGCCTGTGGGATTACTGGGATAATTAAAATAGAGAATTTTAGCTTGTTCTGCCACTGAATCAGGAATGGTTCCTAAATCAATCACCCAATCATTTTCAGGGGTTAAAATAATCGGATGAACTTTTCCTCCTGCAATAATAGGCCCTCGGAAATGGACGGGATAGGAGGGACTCGGAACTAAGACTAAATCCCCTGGATTAATATACGCTAAGGCTAAATGACCTAAGCCTTCTTTTGATCCTAATAAGGGTAACGCTTCGCCATTGGGGTCGAGTTCGACGCCATAACGACGGTTATACCAATTGGTAATGGCGCGACGGAAACTAGCAGTTCCTTCAAAAGGTGGATAGCCATGATTTGCTGGATTTTGTAACGCCTGAATTGCCGCATCAATCACAGGTTGAGGCGTTGCACCATCAGGGTTTCCCATCCCTAAATCAATTAAATCTAAACCTTGTTCACGGGCGCGCGCTTTTAATTCATCTAAACGCGCAAAAACATAGGGAGGTAAGGCCTGAATTCGATCCGCTTGGCTAATCCAATCTAATGTCATTTTTCAAGGAGGTTTATTAAGAGGTAATGTGAAGGAGGCAGGGTGAGAATTTATTAACTGGTGATGTGTCCGACTGGGTAGGGGCGGGGTCACCCCGCCCCTACGAAGCGGTGACTGTTAACTGTTAACTGGGTACAGACGCGCCATGGCGCGTCTCTACTGACTGGTGACTGATAACTGTCGTTGAAACCATTGCCGCCATTAACTGTTCAGGAACCACGTTAAAGGGTAAACGGTGAATGTCGGACTGTTCATTACAAGCCACTTCTGCCGCTGTTCTCAATTCTGTTAAGGTGATGTTTCCCATTCCTAAATCGTTGAGGGTTTGGGGTAAACCTAAATCACTGTAAAACTTTAATAATTGTTGTCTGGCAGTGGCCGCTAATTGATTATTTTGTAACATTTCTTCTAAGCGCAATTGCACTAAAATTCCGAATGCTACTTTTTCGCCGTGTAACGTACCATGACTGGCTGCAATATGGGTTAATCCATTATGCACTGCATGGGCGGCAACGGTTCGACATTGGGCGCCCCCAATTCCGCCAATGACTCCGGCGAGTAATACGGTCGCATCCACCACTTCCTGCCAAGCTTCGCCGCCCGGTTCTTGCAAAGCAGTAACGGATTTTTGGAATAAAATATCTCGTAACACTCGCGCCTGCTGTACCGCAGCAATTAAGAAGGTTTGATCGGAATGACCACTGCTGACGGAGGCTTCATACCATTTCGCGATCGCATCTCCAATACCTGCCACTAAGGTGCGTTGGGGGGCAGTTTTAATCAGACTGTAATCTAAAATTAACAAATCAGGACAACGGGCTAAAGCCACATCATATAAAAAGGCGCCGTCCTGAGAATAAACGTTAGAAAGGGCTGTCCAGGCGGCGCAGGTCGCCCCAGAGGTGGGAATGGTGACAATGGGGAGTTGGCATTGATGGGCGAGGAGTTTGGCTGCATCGAGGGCTTTTCCGCCACCTGTGCCAATAATAAAGTCAGCATTATGACTGTTCACGGCTTCTCGCATGGCGGCGAGGCTGGTTTCGCTACAGTCAGCGCCGTAGGAAATTTGAGCGAATTTGAGGGGATGACGTTTGAGGGTGGCTTCTAAGGCGGGTACTGTGACCTGTAAAGAGCGATCGCCACCGACAATTAAAGGACGTTGACCAAAAGCTGCGATCGCCTCTCCTACCTGCGCCAAGGCATTATGTCCCCGGATCACTTGAGCCGGAGCAATACTTAAACTGATCACTGAGGCAGACGTTACTTTTGACGTTGTAGAGGCGGATTGAGGCATAGCAAGTTGAGTCAATGGTGCTGAACCTTTTACTTTACCTTATTCGTTGAAAATTTGACTAGAGATAGCATAAAATTTTCATTAAGCAACAATCTTGTTGTTAAAATCCCTAGAGGTTATGTCAAGATGAGTTAAAAAGGAAAAAACTCATGGCTATTGTTCAACCTTCGTCAGAAACGCCGTTAGTTCCTAATCTCTATGAGCAAGATTTTTGTTTATGGTTAGAACAAACGGTTAAGTTCTTAAAAGAAAACAATTTTTCAGCACTAGATCGAGATCATTTAATTGAAGAATTAGAAAGCATGGGTCGCAGTGAGAAACGAGCGATTGAAAGTAATTTGCGGGTTTTGTTAATGCACTTGCTGAAATATCAGTATCAACCCAGCCATCGTTCTAATAGCTGGTTAGCAACAATTGAAGAACATCGAATTAGAATTAATAAAGACATGAAAGTTAGCCTCAGTTTAAAACGATATTTTGAACAAATCTTTGAGGAGACTTATCAAGATTCGAGAAAATTAGCATCCTTAGAAACGGGTTTACCTTTAGAACACTTTCCGGTCAATTGTCCGTTGACCTCAGAACAGATATTAAATCAAGATTTCTTGCCGGAAAATTAAACAATCTAAATCGATTTAACTTTAGCTAAAAACTGTTCTAATTCTTCTCCTTCAATGACTTCTGTTGTTAAGACCCGTTGAGCAATTTGATTTAATAAATCTTGATTAAAACTAAGAATATTGAATGCTTTTTGATAAGCAGATTCAACGATTTTTTTCACTTCAACATCAATGGCTTCTGCGGTTTTTTCACTCATTAACCGCCGAACATTAGAATCAGTATTGCCTAGGAAATTATTCGCTCTGCCTTTTTCATACGCTAACGGCCCTAACGTTTGACTCATGCCATAATTTGTTACCATTCTTTCGGCTAGTTCCGTTGCCCGTTGTAAATCATCAGAAGCCCCATTTGTAACGGTTCCAAATACTAATTCTTCGGCTGCTCTACCTCCTAATAGCATCGCAATTTGTTCACGAAATTCGGTTTCATCCATTAAAAAACGGTCTTCTGTCGGCATTCTCAAGGTATAACCTAAAGCCCCCATTCCGCGTGGAACAATCGAAATTTTAGTAACTTTCCCACCCCCCGGCATTAATGCGCCAACAATGGCATGACCGACTTCATGATAAGCCACAATTTTCTTTTCTTTTTCATTCAAAACTCGGCTTCTTTTTTCTAACCCAGCCACCACGCGTTCAATGGCTTCATAAAAATCCTGCTGCATTACCGTTTGTCGGTTATTTCTAGCCGCTAATAATGCCGCTTCATTAACTAAATTCGCTAATTCTGCCCCGCCAAAACCCGGAGTTCGAGTGGCAATGGCGTGTAAATCAACGTCTTCAGAGAGTTTAACTTTATGGGCATAAATCTCTAAAACCGCTTTGCGTCCCGCTAAGTCGGGTCTATCCACTAATACCTGTCTATCAAAGCGCCCTGGACGTAATAAAGCCGCGTCTAAGGCTTCGGGGCGGTTGGTGGCGGCTAACACAATAACCGTTGCATCTCCAACGCCAAACCCGTCCATTTCTGTTAATAATTGGTTCAGGGTTTGTTCCCGTTCATCGTTACCGCCACTATAGAAATTGCCACTGGTTCTAGATTTGCCAATGGCATCTAATTCATCAATAAAAATAATACAAGGCGCTTTCTTTTTCGCCTGTTCAAATAAGTCTCGAACTCTAGCGGCACCTGTCCCCACAAATAATTCAATAAATTCCGAACCAGAGATACTAAAAAAGGCAACGCCTGCTTCTCCCGCAACGGCTTTTGCTAATAAGGTTTTCCCGGTTCCTGGGGGGCCGACTAATAATACGCCTTTGGGAATTTTTGCCCCAATTTCAGTAAATCGTTTGGGGTTTTTTAAGAAATCAACAATTTCTGCTAATTCGGTTTTGGCTTCTTCCACTCCCGCCACATCGGCAAAGGTAATTTTATCGGTTTCTCCTTCTACATAAACTTTAGCTTTACTTTTATTAATAGATAAAGCTCCCTGGGGATCTCGTTTCATGAAATATTGAAAGGCAATCACTAAAATAATTGGAGGAACCACCCAATTTAATAAAACGCTAACCCAACTATCTTTAGGAGGAGGAGCGGCAGCAAATTCAATCCCCTTAGCTTCTAGGCGTTTCGGAAGTTCTAAGTCAAAAACAGGCGTTGTCGATAAAACTTGTCCAGGTTGTTGATTTTCGCCTTTAATTTGATAGCGAATTTCATTATCTCCCACTAATACGGCTAAGACTTCCCCTTTTTCAACTTGTTGAATAAAGAAACTATAGGGAACTTTCGGAACACGGGGACGAAGAAATTGTGGAACAATCCAATTTCCGAGTAAAATAACGCCCGCTAAAATTAATAATACATTACCAATTTGTTGAGATTTAGGAAATTTAGGCTTTTTTTTAATAGACATAAGAACGAATTAAGAATTAAGAATT
>JBMDYE010000134.1:0-16394 GCA_048595135.1 Planktothrix sp.
CACCACCCCCACCACCCCCACCACCCCCACCACCACCCCCACCACCACCTGTGAGAGGTTTATGGTAATTGGGTTAGCGTGAAGGGTTTTTAGCGCTGGGTGATGCCATCTATTAAGCAGGTGGCATCACAAGTTTTTAACTCAGATTGAATTGAATTGATTGTCTTGGTCAATCGTGATCTTTGAGTTGGGAGTCCTGTACCGCTTCAAGATATTGACGATCCATTAAAAACGCTCCTTTTTCAAATAAAACGCCCCAATATCCTCCAGGTCGTCTGTCAATCACTGTCCCAATTTCTCCGAGTTTAATCACATTCGGGGGACGCAAAATCGGCATGGGTTCTGCTGTTTTTACATAGGGGGGAAGTGCTATGACTCGGACTTTTTGATGAATCTCAAACTCTTTTTCCATTCCTAAAGTTTAGAATTCGGGTTAATTTCAGTTTGGCAGATTTGAGCCCCTTTAATCCGCATCTCCCTGAAGGATGAGCAATTTCTAGCCTCAAGGCGGAATTCCCAGGTTAATATTAGGAAAGAATAAGACTGTTTGAGGGGGTATGATCATGGCTACAGATCGCCGAGTTTCCCGTGTGGCTTCACTGATTAAAGAAGAAGTCAGCCTGATATTACTCCACGATATTAAGGATGAGCGGGTTGGAACGGGAATGGTCAGTATTACGGATGTTGATGTTTCAGGCGACCTACAACACGCCAAAATCTTTGTCAGTATTTATGGGACAGAAGAAGCGAGACGAGCAACAATGGAGGGTTTAAAATCCGCGACGGGTTATATTCGCTCCCATTTAGGGAAGCGGATTCGCTTACGTCGGACTCCAGAGGTGACATTTTTAGAGGATCACTCCTTAGAACGGGGCGATCGGATGGTAGCGTTATTAAATCAACTCTCAGAAAATCGCAAAGATCAAGATTTCGATTCTGATCTTGACCCCTACACAGAAGAAGAATAAAGGGAAATTAAGAATCTTTTACAGTCACCAGTCACCAGTCATCAGTCACCAGTTAAAAGTAAAAGAGTAAATGAAGATATTTGTACAGCGTGGGTATTCTGTTTGTATTTTCTCCTTGACTAATAACTGTTAACTGCTTTACTGATGACTGATGACTGATGACTGGTGACTGAATTTATGGTTCTTTCTTTGGCTGAAAAAGTGGCTCAGATGGTGGTGGTACGAGCTTCGGGTTTTTTGTTTGACCACCAAATTCGTTATCCGATTTGGGAACCCCCCGCCCATCGCTTAGAACATTGGATACATGACCTGGGTGTTGGTGGGGTAATTCTGGTGGATGGGAGTGCGGCAGAATTAGCCGTTCGGACTCAACAGTTGCAATCCTGGGCGAAATTTCCGTTGTTGGTGGCGGCGGATGTGGAGGAAGGCGTTGGACAACGATTTGCGGGAGCGACTTGGTTTCCGCCTTTGATGAGTTATGGGGCTTTAGTGGCTCAGTTTCCTGAACAAGCAGAACAATCCATTGAAGCAATGGGGGCGATTACGGCTCAAGAAGGGTTAGCCATTGGCTTAAATTGGATACTGGCTCCGGTGGTGGATGTGAATAATAATCCGAAAAATCCGGTGATTAATGTTCGCTCTTTTGGGGAAACGCCTGAACAAGTTAGCCAACTGGCTACAAAGTTTATTCGGGGATGTCAAGGCTATCCGGTTTTAACAACCGCTAAACATTTTCCCGGTCATGGGGATACGGCGATTGATTCCCATTTAGAGTTACCAGTGATTCCTCATGATGATACTCATCTAGCGGAAGTGGAATTACCGCCTTTTCAAGCAACGATTCAGGCGGGAGTGGATGCGGTAATGATGGCTCATTTATTAATTCCGGCTTGGGATGAGCAGCATCCGGCTACGTTGTCTCCGGTGATTGTTCACGAACAGTTAAGAAAACGGTTAGGGTTTGACGGGTTGGTGGTGACGGATGCGTTGGTGATGGGAGCGATCGCAAAACGTTACACACCAGAGGAAGCCGCAATTTTAGCAGTGGAAGCGGGGGCTGATATTTTATTAATGCCGCTTGACCCGCAAGTGACGATTGACGCCGTTTGTGAGGCGGTGGCTCAAGGTCGGATTTCCCCTGAACGGATTGATGCGTCTTTACAGAGAATTCAGCAAGCTAAAGAAAAGGTTTTTCCGGGTTGGTCGGGTTATGATTCCCCCTCCATCCCAGCCGCAAAAAATTCTGCTTCTATTCATTTACTCACCCAACAGTTATCTAAACCCCAAGCTCAACAGTTAGTAAAGACGGTTTTACAAAAGTCTCTCAGACAGGGGGGGACGTTACCTTTAGAAGTTCCTAAGCGATCTCAACAACAATTGAGAAATTTAATTATTGTGGATGATTTATTAAATTGTGCGTTTTTAGGAAATCATACCCCGGCGATCGCCATTCCCGCTCAATTGGGCTATCGTTTACACGTGATTGATTGTCATGATTTAGAAGATTCTGACCCAGAAGCCGATTCTTCCTTAAGTATTAATTCTGATCCCACGTTGTTGCAAGTTTTTATTCGAGCGAATGCGTTTCGCGATAGTTCCGGTTTGACGGAAATTGCTCAAAATTGGTTAAAAAAATTGTTAAGAAACGATCAACTACAAGCTCTTGTGGTTTATGGTAGTCCCTATACTCTGGATCAGTTTTTACCACAAATTTCTGCTTCAACTCCATATCTGTTTTCATTTGGTCAAACTCCCGTGGCACAAGATCTGGTGTTAAAAGTCCTATTCGGGATTTGACAAGCTGAAAATTCCTAAAATCCTGAATAAACAGAGGGTAATTTCAACCTGGAGATCACAAGCGGTTCTGGGCTGGCTTGGGTTGAGATGCTTGTGTTTTGAGCGCTCATCCCTGGCTGAACCTAAAAATCCTAAAATAAACCGTTTAGGGTTCAGGCTGTGAAGGACGCTTAACTTAAGGTTTTGAGAAATGTCCACTTAGTTTTTAGATTTTTATAAGAATAGGGCGGTTATTTGTATTGGCTTATACTGAAAAAAAATCTTTCCTAAAAATCATTTTTCGTTTATATTGAATTAAGGATGCCAAACAAATTCTCCGGCAACGCCAAGAGGGCGAATTATGACTTACACTACTGTTCAATATTCATTAGACGTTATTAAAGACGAAGCTCGTCAACTCGTTAACAAAGGGATTGTGAGCCGCCAACAACCCATCTACACCCTCTGTCAGTACATTCCGGCTCGTGAGTGGGCTTGTGTGGAAGGCGAGTTAGAAGAGTGCGATTTCCTACTTAGGGATCGAATTGGAGATTTGATTGGATGCGAAACTTGGGACAACGACTAATCACCGCAGTCCCAGTCCCAGCCCCAGATCAGAACCCTCATTCCTCGATCTCATTGAGACTAAGGGGAAAACAAATGCTCAAGTTGACGATTGAGGTAAAGTTAGCGACTCAACTTTGCTAAGTTTTTGATAAACCCTGTTACTAAAAGCAATATAGGCTTCCGACTCTAGCTCGGTTTTGCGTTCAGGGTGAGTTCACATTAAATCTATAGGAATTCAAGTGTAACCTTTCCGGGGACTTAATCACAGGAATACAAGGACAACGACTAGAGTTGGGAGTATCACCGTTTAGAAAAAGACGAACTCAAGCTTTTCCAGCCACCCATCTTAACAGTCATCAGTTATTCAGTTACCTATCACCTGTTAATCGGGATCAATCAATAGTGAACTGCTAGTAACCGAATACAATCTTCATACGCGCAGTGAGCCAACGTGCCGATTCACTCTTGATTTTTAATTGTTCACTCTTGAGTGATAACGGTTAACGAGGTAGGGGCGAGGGCGTTCGGATAGAGATCTCGGATCAAAACTGATCGGTGATCAAGCGTTTACGCGCTCTAACAGTCAGTTCTGTGGCCCCTACACACGGGTAACTGGTGACAGCATCCAGGTTATTGATCTTGTAAGCGTTTTAACTCATCTTTGAGTTCTGCAATTTGAGTGGTGAGATCTTGAATTTCTCGAACGGGTTCAGGATCAGTTGTGATGGGGATCGAGGTAGGAACAGAAGCGGAAGGGGAAGTTGTTACAGTTGTACTTTCAGGATAGGAACTCGAACTTCGTTGAGATAAAATCGTGTCAACAAAGTTACGCGCTTCCCGCTCGGTCACTTGCCCTTTTTCAGCCCATTCATCGGTTAATTCACTAAACTTAGACTTAACTTTTTCGAGATTCTCATCACGCTTGTAAGGATCTTGCAAGATCTCAATGAGTGAAGATGTCGCACCAAGGGTAACGCGAAATCCTTTATGGATCAATTCGGTTAAGTTTTCAGCATTCATGAGAATCAAAACATTCCTTAATCAGAAATTTTGACAGGAGAATTTTCGAGGTTTGAGCGTTAAGAGTCCGACTGAATTCTTTAAGGAATTGCACAAAGAATTTTGAATCACTCTCAACCTCCCAACTCTAAAATCTGGAATGGCTTGGATTCGCTTCCGGTTAATGGGTCAGTTTGTTTTTCAACGACACAACCCCGGAAGCAAATCTAAGTTGCTTGCTATTTTAACATCAGTTCTTCGGGATCGACCGGGGGAGCTTCTGTTGTCCCTGTTATTGTTAACTAACGGAATCCAGATATTGATTAATATCATCAATAATCCGGGTTAACTCCGCTTCAGTGGTGAGTTTAATCCGATCATCACGAACCGTAATTAAGACTTTCGCCGCAAAGGGACTAGGCCAAATATTCGGATTACAGAACACTTCTAAAAACACATCCCCCGTATATTGATATTCCATTGATTTTTGAGGGGTTGGTTTTTTTGCGCCCGGTGTTGAAGAAGTGGCGACCTGTTTAAGTTGTTCCATCAAGGCGTTGAGGGCGGTTTTTAAATTTTGAGCCGCCTCCGCTGTGAACCGCAAGGAAACGGAACCTTGAGTTAAATTGAGTGTGAGTGGTGCAATAGACATAACTTACAACAAAACGATAACAATATCAAAACGGCTCTCTAAATCTTACGCTTAAATAAACCTTAATGTCGTTGGAGAACGGTGCTTAACTTAACCCTGTAAACTAGAAGCAATAAAAAATAAGGCTTTCGGAGGAGAAGTTATGCTGACGGATAATCGTTCCCAAGTTCGCAAAGTTTTACTGATCACTTTATTTTTAAATTTACTGGTGATGGTGATTAAAGTGGTTGTGGGGACAATCACAGGTTCTTTGAGCTTGTTAGCCGATGCTCTCCATAGTATCACCGATAGTGCTAATAATATTTTAGGGTTAGTCACTAATCATTTTGCCTCCCCTCAACCCGATCGCAATCATCCTTATGGACATCAAAAATTTGATGCGTTGGGTGCTTTGGGGGTAGCTGTTTTTTTAGGAATTGCTTGTTTTGAAATTCTCACGGGTGCGGTTGAACGAATTTTTAAAGAAAGCCAACCTGTGAAAATTTCTCCGACGGAATTGTGGATTTTATTAATTGTTTTAGGGATTAATATTTTTGTGGCTTATTATGAACGGTCGGTCGGTCAACGGTTGGGAAGTGCGGTGTTAGTTGCTGATGCGAAACATACCATGAGTGATGTTTGGATTACGATCATGGTGATTGGGGGATTAATTGGGGTGTGGCTAGGGGATGTTTGGAATCTACCGCAACTGCAATTTTTAGATATTATTTTGGCTTTTCCGGTGGCGTTATTAGTGTTTAAAAGTGGCTGGACAGTGTTAAGGGATAATTTACCTTGGTTGGTGGATCAAATGGCGATCGCACCGGAAACCATTAAAGCGATCGCCTTATCCATTCCGGGTGTCGTCAACTGTCATGATATAGCCTCTCGTGGGGTGATTGGACGACAAGTTTTTATTGAAATGCACATGATTGTGGATGCTGCGGATGTGGAAACGGCGCATCAAATTACAGAAGCCGTAGAAGCGGAATTAGAAAAACGATTTAGTCCGGTACGGATTTTAATTCATGTTGAACCGCCGCGATATGTTTCTGAAAAAATTACGTTTGATAGCGAGAATCCAAATCAGTCTGTATGAGCCAGATTAAGCCATTAATCTAAAATTATTTCTTAAGGTAGAGAAATAAAAAAGATAATTTTTATATTCTAAAAGTAGAGAAGGGTTGACAGGGAAAACAATATGGCATCATTAACTCAGCAAACCTGTGAGGCTTGTAATAAAAACGCTCATCGTCTAACCGTCGAAGAAATTGCTGCTTTAAAACCGGAAATTTCCCAATGGGATTTAATCGAAGTTGATGGAGAATCCCGATTACAAAGAGTTTATTCATTTCCTGATTTTAAAACCGCTTTAGAATTTACCAATCAAGTGGGAGAAATTGCGGATATCCAAGGACATCACCCAGCTTTATTAACGGAATATGGAAAAGTAACGGTGACTTGGTGGACTCATGCAATTTCTGGACTGCACAAAAATGATTTTATTATGGCGGCTAAAACCGATGAGATGGCTGAAAGTTGGGGGGGTTAAATCCGAGTGAATTGTTGATTTTCAGAAAAAAAAACTTGATGAAAACTTTAGTTAAATTGGGTTTAATTAAAAAACCTTGTTTGAATGAATTTCAAGATATTGTTCGAGGGGTTTCCGGGGGGTTATTATTTGGCGTTCCGTTGTTATATACAATGGAAGTTTGGCAGATTGGCTCCTTTACAAAACCCCCGACTCTGTTAATTATTTTAGGGGTAACTTATCTTGTTGTATTTCTATTAAATCAAACGGCTGGATTTCGGAATAAAAGATATAGAACGTTAAGAAATTCCCTGCTTGAAAGTGTAGAAGCCTTAGCAATTGGGTTAGTCTGTAGTGCTTTTATTTTAATTTTATTGCAAGAAATTAATCAAACAACACCCTTAGATGAAGCGTTAGGAAAAATTATTTTAGAGGGGGTTCCTTTTGCAATTGGTGTTGTTTTATCAAAATTAATTTTAGGTCAAGATACCTCTGCTCATTCCGAAGAAGCTTTCGATCAATCTTCTTTCAAAACTCGACGGTTTCATCAAAATAAACTCAGCTTACGAGATACCCTTGATGATCTTAGTGCTACGTTTACTGGGGCAATGTTTGTGGGGTTTAATATTGCACCAACAGAGGAAGTTAGAGTTGTAGCTACTGCAACATCTGCACCTTGGTTAATTGCAATTATAGCAGCATCTTTATTAATTTCCTATTGTATTGTTTTTGCGGCAGGATTCAGAAATCAACAGCAACGTCATCACCAACAAGGATTATTTCAATCCCCTAAAGCAGAAACGATTTTATCTTATTTTATTTCCTTGATTGCTTCTGTCTTAATGTTGTGGTTTTTTCAACAATTAAGTTTTAGTGACCCAGGTTTTTTATGGTTACGGTCTACCTTAATTTTAGGACTACCAGCAACAATTGGTGGTGCCGCAGGACGGTTAGCAATATGAAGGATCAAACTTCTGAACAAAACTTATCGGATGAATCTAACTCTTGGGCTGAAAAGTTCAGTTCGATGATTGCTTCTTTGATTGTTATAACCTTATTAGGATTAGTCATTTACAGTTGGCGAACCGGAAAAGATACCCAACCCTTATTAAATTTAATCGAAACAGAAACAATTCGTCAAGAACAAGGACAGTTTTATGTTCCCTTTACGGTCAAAAATGAAGGAGGAAAAACAGCCGAATCAGTACAAGTTATCGGAGAACTTTATTTGAATGGCGAACTCATTGAATCCGGCGAACAACAAATCGATTATCTTTCCGAAGGAGAATCGGCATCAGGAGCATTTGTTTTTAGCCAAAATCCTCAACAGGGAGAATTAAAAATCCGAGTTGCTAGTTACAAACTACCTTAACTGGGCGAGAGATAGGGAGATCGCCTTTGAAGGGGGAAGAAATTTATTCCTGATTCTTAATTCTTAATTCTTAATTCTTAATTCTTAATTGACTTATTGGGGAGAAGTGGTTGGAGATGCAGTCGGAGAGGGAGACTCAGCAGGGGCGGGAGATGCAGCCGGAGATTCAGCAGGGGCGGGAGACGCAGCCGGAGATTCAGCAGGGGCGGGAGATGCAGCCGGAGACTCAGCACCAGGAGTAGGAGAGGTTTCTGTGGTGGTGGTACCAGAACAAGCAGTTAATACAGAAGAAGAAGCGATTGCTAAACCTGCCAACAGTAAAGCGACTTTTTTCATAGGATAGGTAAGAAACTGTAATTCAGTGAGTTAAGTTGGGAAAAAACACGCCTTAACAGGGTGGATGTCTAAGAATGGACAATTGGAAATTCAACCCAGAGGAACAGTTTCTATCTAAGTTTATAATCAGGATTTTCTAGATAACCTTGAGGCGGTTACATAGGTTGTTCTTGATCATCAAGATTTCCTATGAATTAGCCTAAAAGTTATCATTCCTTTTTCCTGGTTCCAATTGGAACTGAGTTAAAAGTGCTGTGTTGAATCGCTCCAACTTTAACGGAAAAGTTAAAGGATTGACGCCACAAGCACTGAACTCAGACCAGAGTTGAGCAACAGCAGTATTCCTTTTGTGATGATTACAAAAGAGAGTATAGCTGCAATTACCCCTTGCCATTCAAAAACACAATCCACCAAGGTGATCAAGGCAGTTGTGTGAATTTCCCGTTGTTCATCTTACATATAATACAGGTTTTTATTTAAAATGGAAGAGCCTAAGCTAAATCCTCGACTCTTAGGTAGATTGTTAACAGTTGACCCATTGCAAACCCATTGTTGTTGGCGGGTTTCCCGTCAGACAATCATCAAGTTTCTGAACTTTCTGGATAGGCTAATCGGTTCCACAGCTTTTGGAGTCCTGTCTGAGTAAGCACTATCAATTTGAGTCACCTTTCTCAACCTCCTGGGATGGGATTAAAAAATCTGGTTTCTCTAGTCAATCGAAACGCCAAGGGTTGATTCTATCGGTGATCGTAGAAGTCAGGAGTCTCTTACAGTCACCCGTGAGTAGGGGCGAATGGCGATTCGCCCGTACATAGTCACCAATGGCGAGACAGAATAAGAATTAATAATTCAGGATTACAGCCTTTCAAGATAGCCTAACTGATACTTCGGTTAGGATATCTTTTGATCTGATCCGTTGCGCGATCGCGGGTGACCGACGTGATCACGGTTTGGGAATGTCGATTGGTGAAGAAACCGGGTTTTGATTCCCCCGACTAATCTAAATTCTGCGGCCAAAGTTCTCGCTCAATTAACCATTCTTTATTAAACAATTTAGATTGATAACGAGCGCCTCCATCACAAAGTACCGTCACAATCGTATGACCGGGGCCCATTTCTTTAGCTAACGCCACCGCCGCCCCCACATTGATTCCAACCGACCCCCCCATAAATAATCCATCTTTTCTTAATAGTTGATAAATCACTCGCACGGCTTCTTGATCATCAACTTGAATGGCATCATCAATAGGCACCCCTTCCATATTGGCAGTAATTCGACTATTGCCAATTCCTTCGGTAATCGAGTTACCCACCATATTAATTTCTCCGGTTTTCACATAACTGTATAAACCGCTTCCCATTGGGTCAGCCACAACGGTTCTAATTTGGGGATTTTTTTCTTTTAAAAATAGAGAAACTCCGGCAAAGGTTCCCCCGGTTCCCGTCGCCGCCACCCAAGCATCAACTTTTCCCTCGGTTTGCGCCCAAATTTCCGGCCCGGTGGTTTCATAATGGGCAAGACGATTCGCTAAATTATCAAATTGATTTGCCCAAACTGCATTCTCCATTTCTGAAGCTAACCGTCCCGATAATTTCACATAATTATTCGGATCTTTATAAGGAACCGCAGGAACCGGACGAACTTCAGCGCCTAATGTTCTTAAGGCTTCCATTTTTTCTTTAGATTGGGTTTCAGGAATGACAATTAAACATTTGTAACCCTTAGCATTGCAAATATGGGCTAATCCAATGCCTGTATTTCCAGCAGTTCCTTCGACAACGGTTCCTCCTGGTTTGAGTAATCCTTTTTCTTCGGCATCTTTAATAATATATAAAGCGGCTCGATCTTTAACAGAACCACCGGGATTCAAAAATTCTGCTTTGCCTAAAATTTCACAGCCAGTTTCGTCACTGAAACTGTTTAATCGAATTAAAGGAGTATTACCAATTGTGCCAACAAAACCACTTTTAATGTCCATGTATAATGTCCTAGCTTAGGTTTGATACAACTGTCTTTTATTTTAATGATAAAAAGTCACTCGAAATTCCCTAAAAAAGACAAAGTAGGACGAATCTAATCCTCCTACTCTATCAAATGGTTAAAGTTCTTACCAAAAATTAAACTTATTTATTGGGTTGGGGCGTTAAACGCAAATAAGGTTTGACTTCTTCGTAACCTTTGGGAAACTTCTCTTTTAACACTTCAGGATCTTTGAGAGAAGGAACAATCACGCAGTCGTCGCCATCTTTCCAATCTGCCGGAGTTGCAACACTATAATGATCTGTTAACTGAAGGGAGTCAATTACCCGCAGAATTTCGTCAAAGTTGCGTCCTGTGCTGGGGGGATAAGTCAGCGTTAAACGGAGTTTTTTGTTAGGGTCAATAATGAAAACGGAGCGAACCGTAACAGAAGCGTTGGCATTGGGGTGAATCATGCCATACAACTCAGACACTTTCCGGTCAGGGTCAGCTAACACGGGGTAATTCACCGTGGTATTTTGGGTTTCATTAATATCTTGAATCCAACCTTGGTGAGATTCGGCGTCATCGACACTCAGGGCGATAACTTTAACGTTCCGTTTGTCAAATTCAGGCTTCAATTTCGCAACGGTTCCCAGTTCGGTGGTGCAAACCGGAGTATAGTCCGCCGGATGGGAGAACAACACAACCCAGCTATCCCCAGCCCAATTATAAAAATCAATGTCCCCTTCTGAGGAGGCTTGAGTAAAGTTAGGGACTGTATCCCCTAATTGAAGTGTCATAGTTGATATCCTGTGCAAAGTAATTCAAACTTTCACTTCTATTATACTCCGGTTTATCCATCGGTTTTTAGTTCTTTTCAAAATTTTATAGTTCTAAGAGGAGGCAGGAGGCAGGAGGCAGAGGGCAGGAGGCAGAGGGCAGGAGGCAGAGGGCAGGAGGCAGAGGGCAGGGGGACGAGGGGGACGTGGGAAACGAGGGAATGAGCAATTTAAGCTTCTACAATTAACCAACGACCGGAATAATTTAAACGCCCTTGAACCGTAATAATAGAGTCGGTTTTATACTGTTTTAATTGTTGATCAATTTTAGCATTTAATGTCACTAAGGAAAAGGTTTGTCCGGTTAAATTTCCCGTATTAATGGTTAGGGTATAACTTTGTTCTGCTAGACATTGAAAAATCCCTGAAAAAGATTGAGCAGTTTTAGATAATTTAGACGCAGAATAAGTGACAGGACAATACCCATTAATCGGATAATTTTCGGGATTCTCAATATAATAAAGTTGCTGATCTAACCATTCGGGATGCTTCGGAGGAAGGTTAAAAAACGGAATCACCGCAGCCGGAGCGAGTTGATCTGTTAATAACGCCTTTTGTAATAATTTTACCGACAATTCTCTCGGTTGACAATTATTTTCAATACACAGGGCTGCTGCCATTCCTGCTGCTTGTCCAATGCCTAAAACCACGGGTTGTAAACGAGTAGCACCGTTGGCAATATGGGAAACGGAAATATTTTTTTCGCAGACTAATAACCCCTCGGTTTGACGGGGAATTAACGACCGATAAGGAATCGTAAAAGGTGTTCCTGTCCAACGTCCGCCCCATAATAAAGATTTCGGATGTAGATCTAATTTGTCTGTTGTGTAATGATGATCATTGGCATAGTTTCCGATCGCGATCGCTTCACAGTCTCCTGTTTCATTAATCGGTAACGCTGCAACCAAACCATTATTAACAGGTAAAATATCCATTTCAACAATAGTTTTTAATCCCTGAAGTCGGCGGCTTTCTCGATAATACGGATATAGGGCAAAAGCCGATAAAATATCTGAGTTATCCCCTAAATATTGGCGATTTTCAACAGGAAAAACATTTTGTGCTAACCCATAACGTCGTCCAAATTGCTGTTGAATAAATCGAGCAAAACTTTGAGAATGCCAAAAACTTTCTCGCCAAAATTCTAAACGGTCTGAGGGAGAACCCACTAAGCGATTAAGATTTTTACCATAATCATTACCGCGAATCGGCCAATTAATCATTAACTTACCATCGGGTAATCTGCCATAATTCAGAAATAATTCTTCTCCGTAAGTTTCCCAACTGCCAATAAATTGTTCAGGGGTATCAATAGGAGGTGCTGGAATTTCTGGGGCTTCTTGATGTTTCCCAAAATCCTGCATAATCACCACCCAAGTTGGGTCTTGAATGGGGGAATTTTCCGTTAATAAATTGGGCGTTAAAGGCGCACTCGGTTCTTGAGAAATTAGAGAGGCATCAAAATCCCAACCCCACCGATAGGGAATTTCTGCTAAGGCTAAAATATCGCCTAATTCTGTAGCATCTAAGGTTATTTTTGCCTCGACAATGACCGAGTTAAATCTAACCCCTGTAATTTTATTTTGTTGTTTAAAAACTTCTAACGGTTGTTGTCCTGAAATCCAAACGAGATTCGGTTCTGCTTTCACCCAGTCGGCGAAAATTTCAGCGCCAATTTGAGGATTATAAGTAAAAAAACTAACCCAAGCGTGGTCTAAACCCTGGGGTTGACGTTGTTCTAATTCCCGTAAAAATGCCCCCCAAATTCCCGTTTGAAAGGCAATTAATTCGTTCCCATCCGGTGCGGCTACCCCACAACTGGTTAACATTCCTCCTAACCAAGGAAATTCGCTCACTAAAATGGTTTTAGCACCGCGACGCGCCGCTTGGAGCGCTGCGGCTGTTCCTCCAGTTCCCCCGCCAACCACTAAAACATCTGCTTTTAATTGCTCTAACATAACGGAAATTTATAGAAAAAACACAGGATAAAATTATCGGTTAGAGGATTTGTACTTTTCAAGGGATATTCCATGTTCTCCCCAAAAACTTATGACCTAACCCCCCAGCCCCCTTCCACCTCTCCCTGCCCTCTCCACCTCTCCCTGCCCTCTCCTACAAGGAGAGGGAAAAGGAAGAATGTTTTTATTCGAGAGGGAAAAGGAAAAATATTTTTATTCGGAAGGGGGAGCAGCTTAGACCTTTTAAACATTTAATAGTAAGAATTCTTCCCCCCTCTCCTTGCAGGAGAGGGGGTTAGGGGGAGAGGTCATACAAATTTACGCTTGAAAATGAGACGCGCCATGCTACCTACCTCTACGCGGCGCGGGTGTAAATACTTTTTCCCTGACCCCAATAAGAATCATAGACGTGCTGATACACTTCCTGACATTTCTGCTGATACAATTCGGTTGAATAACTGGCGGGTAACTGATCTAAAATTTCCTCAACGGTGACCTGTACCGCCGCGCGGGTTCGCTGTCGCTTGCGCCAGTCTAATACGAGTTTCTCCCGTTTGAGGGTTTCTAATAGCTGTTGGGCAATTTTTTTAACGTCTTGTTTTTCCTTTTCTGTTAAATTAATATCGGGTTTGGTTAGTAAGTCTAAAATGGCTAATTCTTCTTCTTCTAAATTTTCAGAAATTGCCCGTTGATCTTCGATATTTAATGCTTGGGCAAATTCGACTAAATCTTGAAAAAATGTTTCCACATTGCGAGAACCCGAATTATATTCATCAATCATCTGTTGAAACTTGTTTAAATAATTCATTCGGCTTTTATTGAGTTTGACCATTTCTGTTAGTTTAATGTTAATTGTTCCTTTCAGTTTTTCCGCTTCGGTGCGTTGATAGCCTGTGGCAAATTTAGCTTTTAATGCTTCAAAATCAATTTGACTTAAATCGATAATTTGTTCTGATTCAGAAATTACATATTTTAAAGTTCCAATGGATTGATCTAAAATTTCCTCAACGGTTGCTTTGACTTCTGAAATGTCTATTTCTGGGGTTAAAGAACGAATGCGATCGCCTATTACATTAAATAAATACTGCACCGAGATAAAATCATCCGCAACGGGATCGGGTAGAATCGCTTTATACAGTTTAGTTACAGTTCTAATGAGGGCAAAATAACGCTGTTTTGATTCGTCATTAATTAAAATTGATTCTACTGCATTATCTATTAATTGCAACCGTTCATATCCTCTCGCTGATTGAATCTTTTCTAAATCAATTTCTCGTTCTGTACAGAAAGTTGTTGTTTCTAATATGGCGTTTCGCAACGCCGCTACTAACGCCGCTTTTGCTTGAACTGGGGTGTCTCCTTCTTGGACTCCACCGCCAGACGCAGAACCATAAATGGCTAAGGCTTTTTGTAAGTTCCGAAATACGCCAATATAATCAACAATTAACCCATTGACTTTATCTTTAAATACCCGATTTGCTCTTGCGATCGTTTGCATTAAAGTGTGGTTCAACATCGGTTTATCGAGGTAAATGGTTGAACAACTGGGAACATCAAATCCGGTAATCCACATCGCACAAACAAACACAATTCTGAGGGGATGTTCGGCATCTTTGAATTTTTCGTCTAATTCTTCATTGATTAATCGTTTCCGGTGGGGTTGAATGTCTAAATTTTTTTTCTGAAAGGCTTCTACTTCATTCTGAGATTGGGAAATGATCACCGCCATATCGGTATTTTGCATATAGTGAATGACCGCTTCTAGGTGTTCTCGTTTTGCGGGTTCTGCGGTGTCTAATTGACGTTGTAAGGTGGTTAAATGTTGTTGCCAATATGCCTGTACTTTGTTGTACATTTTAACGGCTGTAAAGCGGTCAACGGAGATGACCATTGCTTTTCCTCGGTGTCCCCGTCCTATAAAATGAGTCACAATATCTTGGGCGATCGCTTCTAATCGTTCTTCACGGGTTATTAAATGATATTCTCGCGAAAATTCCCGTTCTAATTTCTTTTCTGCTTCTTCATCTAAATCGGTAGATTCAATCGCGTAGGCTATATTTTCATTGAGGTCTGTATTGGTTATTTGTAACTGCGGAATCCGGTTTTCATAATAGAGCGGAACTGTGGCGTTATCTTCGATGGATTGTTTAAAATTATAAACACTAATATAATCGCCAAAGACTCGTTTTGTGGCTTCTTCTCCAATCATTAATGGCGTACCTGTAAACCCAATAAATCCAGCATTGGGTAAGGCTTGTCTCAGGTTTTTTGCAAAGACATCATATTGACTGCGGTGGGCTTCATCAGCGATAATAATGACATCATCTCGGTCGGATAATTTCGGATATGTTTCACCTTTATTCGTGCGGAATTTCTGAATTAACGTAAAAATATAGCGGTGATCTTCTTGTAACAGTTGTTTTAAATGGTCGCCACTTTTTGCCCTCACTTCTTTTTCGGGTTCGGTGACGGCGCCTGTTTTAGCGAAATTTTTATAAATTTGTTGGTCTAAATCATCTCTATCGGTAATAATTACAAATGTCCAGTTACCCGGAATTTGGCGATGTACTTTTTGAGAGAAAAATTGCATTGAGTAGCTTTTACCGCTTCCTTGGGTGTGCCAAAATACCCCTAACCGTCCTTGATTTTCCCGAATTTGTTTAACGGCTTCTATGGCATTATTAACGCCAAGATATTGATGATTTTTAGCAACGAGTTTGATAATTTGCCCTTTTTCTTCACTAAATAAGGTAAAATTTTCGATAATATCCAGTAATTTTTGGGGTTCACAAGTTCCCCTGATGATAGTATCGAGGGAAATTATCCCTTCTTCCCCTTCTGAGTTGATTTTTTTCCATTCGGCGAAGTGTTCCCAATTCGAGGTAACGCTACCAATACGGCTTTTTGTTCCATTAGAAAGAATAACAATTCCGTTATACCAGAACAGTTGAGGAATGGTATTTCGATAATCGCAGAAGTTGTTTTGATAAGCTAATTCTAAGCGTTTATAATGGGCTTTTAATTCGATAAATAATAAAGGAATTCCGTTTACAAAACCAATTAAATCAGCACGGCGAGGGTTCATTTCCCCCGATACCCAAAATTGAGAAGCGAGGAAAAAATCGTTTTCGGTTGGGGTTTTCCAGTTGATAATTTGGACGGTTTCGGTGATTTCTTCGTTGTCGGTGTTGCGGTAGGTGACGTTTACGCCATCTTTGAGGAGTTTATAAATTTCGCGGTTGGCGTTGGCGAGGCTTAAGGCGCTTCTGTCACTGGTGAGTTTTTCAATGGCGAGGTTAATTGTTTCTGGGGGGAGGTTGGGGTTGAGTTTTTCTAAGGCGGGGCGAAGTTTGGAAATTAGGATAACTTCGGCTTGGGTTTCTCGTCCGAATGGGCTGTTATTTCCAATTTTTTCGGAGTAGCAATTAGCGGTGGTATAGCCGAGTTGTTCAAA
>JBMDYE010000135.1:0-3107 GCA_048595135.1 Planktothrix sp.
ATATGATAGCGATCGCTTAATTGTTCTCCTAAACTTTGCCAAACTAACGCTTGATCCGCTAACCCATGTAATAATAAAATATTTTGAGAAGATGATGTGTTAACCGATGAATTCCACTCTAAATAAGAAATTTGAATTTCATCTAAAGATAATACATTTCGAGTCCAAGTCATTCTGTTAAGCGCTCCCAATTATGAGATAATTTGATTCATCTCATATTTAGGATGATTTGTCAATAAAATGCACCCTCTAAATTCTACGACTTGGGATCACGTTAAAAAATCTTTCCAACAAATTTGGGGATATGAAGATTTCCGTCCACCCCAAGGAGAAATTATCAAAAGTCTATTACAAGGAAAAGACACTTTAATTGTGATGCCAACCGGAGGTGGAAAATCGATTTGTTTTCAATTACCTGCTTTACTGCAAACGGGGTTAACGTTGGTCATATCCCCTTTAGTTGCCTTAATGGAAAACCAAGTTCAAGAACTCCAAGAACGTCAACTTCCAGCCGCTTTAATTCACAGTCAACTCATGCCTCAACAACGCCGTCAAACCCTGCGTTTAGTTGAAAAAAATCAATTGAGATTATTATATCTTTCTCCAGAAACGTTATTAAGTTCCCCCGTCTGGAGTGTTATTTCTCAACCTCACGTTAAAATCAATGGTTTAATTTTAGATGAAGCCCATTGTTTAGTTCAGTGGGGGGAAACCTTTCGCCCTGCTTATCGACGCTTAGGAACCGTTCGAGCCGCCTTATTAAAACAGAAACCTCCTGGAACAAAAATTGCGATCGCCACCTTTACCGCAACCGCAGACCGTCAATCGCAAAATATCATTCAAACTGTTTTACAACTCCAAAATCCTCAATCATTTGTACTTAGTCCTTATCGCTCTAATTTAGAACTAAATATCAAAACTGTTTGGACTCCTAGAGGAAGAAAACAAGAATTATTAAAATTTATTTTACCTCGTAAACATCAAACTGGATTAATTTATGTTCGGACTCGGAAAGACAGTGAAGAGTTAGTGCAATGGCTAAAAACTCAAAACTATTCAACCGCAGCTTATCATGCGGGTTTAAGTGCAGAACAACGTCGAACCATAGAACAAGCTTGGTTAACGGAAAAAATTAAATTTGTTGTTTGTACATCTGCCTTTGGAATGGGAATTAATAAAAGTAATGTTAGATGGGTTGCCCACTTTCAACCCCCTCTATTATTATCAGAATACATTCAAGAAGTTGGGCGGGCTGGACGAGATGGAAAACCAGCCACCACTTTAACATTAATCTGCGAACCGACGGGAATTTTTTATCCTGAAGATAAAGATCGTCAAAACTATTTAAATAAGAATTTACAACAGCAATATCAAGCCGCAAATCAACTGATTAAAAAGCTACCTAAACAGGGAGATATTGAAACAATTTCAACACAATTTAAAAATGGAGCGATCGCCCTTTCAATTTTACAAAGCCAAGGACGATTAACCTGGATTGATCCGTTTCATTATCAAATTGAATCTAACAAAAATACAGTTCAACTTGAACAAAATAATCAAGCCATTGAACAAATGAACCAATATTTCAAAACTCGTCAATGTCGTTGGAAATATTTATTACAATCCTTTGGATTTTCTCAAGAAGCTAAAATCATGAGTTGCGGTCATTGCGATCGCTGCCAATCCAAATAAAATCAAAACCTAATTCGTCAAGCTCTAGTCAATAGGTAATATTCTGGCTTCTAGAATGAATGATAACGATCAAACGATCTGTTCAATTGGTACTTAACCGTTTTAGCGTTTTAGAATCCGTATTCTTACAGAGATTTATTTCTGTTTTATCAGTAATTTTAACTAAGTTTTTATACGGATTTTTAAAGCTTAAAGATCCAACTCTTTCAAGCTATTCTGTCTTTTGAGGTCGAACTAAGGCTCCCTTCGTAGTTTTCAATCAAAACAGTGATACAAATCACATGAATAACCCAAATCGATCATATTTTTACTGGGGAAGAATCACTGAAATTTGTTAAAATTTCTGCCAATATTAAGTCAAACTCAGCGTAACGCTTAGTTTCCTTGAGCTAACTTGTCAGAGGTCAGTGTAAAATGTCCAAAAACAATCGGCAGCAAACCTCTATGAACAAACCCAACTGTAGTGAACAGTTCATCCCCGATCCCGAAGAATGGATCAGAGAGCATTATGTTTTAGCCAGTTTTGCTCACACCCTAACTACATTAAAACAACTTTTGTTAGATGAAGGCTTCTATGCAGACCACCATATTGCCTATACCCATGAAGGCGAATTAGTCATTGGTACTGAAGCGAGAGATCTCCTGAAAGCCAGTTATGGTGAGGAACACTGGCGCTACGTGGAAAACTATTTATGGGTCGGGGAATCCTAAACCCTAAAATCTTATCAACTCCTTAAAAATAAACAATAATAATCAGGATTGATTTTCAGCTAAAATCATTTAAGAAAAGAATTTTCAACCCTTTAAACAAAACTCTATTGATTCTTTAAATCAGAAGCCAAAGGGGAAAAAGCAACCAGTTAGAATTGTTGTCTTCAAAGTCAACAACCTTCCCTTTGGCATCAACAAGCGTTCAATCACATTGTAACTGCTCTCAGATTCCCTTGACCCTGACCCCATCACCTCAGAAACTCAAGGTGTTGCCCATTTTAAACCCATGAGTTTCTATGAGTCAGACGGCATTGGTACTGTTTGGGAGTTGACAGCCCGTAGGTGTAGGGCTATGTACGGTTTCAATCCTAGTCCTTATATATATAGTTTTCTCAAATTTACTTGCATGAACAACGTCACAGTCCTCAATGGATCAGTTCAATAACCCGTCTGAGGACGGCTTATACCTATCTGTTCCCAATATTCTTCCTAGTCCTATCTGGATTGATCAAGCAGTCTCTTCACCATCAAAACTACTCTGGTGGAGTAACCCCCTTGCAGCAAAACGGCTGAAAAGCCGATGGGGTATAGAAAAAAAAATTTTTTCAAAAAAGAGCGAAAAAAGGGTTGACAACCCCTTGTCAGTTCGCTATATTAGTAAATGCGCTTGAGGAACGAAAGCAACTCAAACGCCCCGAACCTAG
>JBMDYE010000136.1:0-2069 GCA_048595135.1 Planktothrix sp.
GTTCCGGCTGATATAGGTTGTTTATGTTGCCATTGGAGGATATTGTGATGAGAATGCTTACTAATTTGTAGCGGACTGATAGAAAAAGCTTTATCGGTTTTTTGTTCATGTAAAAAATCACCTAATTCGGGATTAACCGAACTCACCAACGTTAAAAAAAACGCATGAAGATGGCGTCCCGTTAAAAAGTTAGGCGGAATGGGAGAAAGTGGCAAAAGATTGAGAACAAGACTATGCGGCATAATTTTACAATGATTGTATAGAATGTTAGTGTGCTATTTGAAAAAAACGTTAAGATTCTATGTCTGTTACTAGAGATTTTTTGTAACTAATAATAGCTTTACCTTGCTGATTTTTATCATGATGCTTACAAAGCAGTTTTTCATCAAATCCTTTCGATTTTAGCTTGATGAAAACTCCAGGCAGTTCAACAAATCCAAACTCTGGATTATATTCATACTCTGGTTTATTTTCATACCTTTCAGCACCTTCATGACTTCTAGAAATTTTAATCATAATATCCTTACGATAAGCAGAGCCATACGTTAAAAGACGTTCTCCCCAGTGTGTCTTTTCTTGCTCATAATAACGTTCAAAAACGTCTGTGTTAGCATATTCATTCTCCTTATTTATAATCAGTCGGTCAATGGGAACCGTAATTTTTGGTAGTTCTTTTTCTCCATTATCATAAATTAATGTTGCTGAGGGTGTCCAACTTCTAGTAATAAGCAAACCTTGATCATAAGCATTTTGGCAGGTTAGATCTTGCTCATAAACGTAGTTATGCAGCATAGAAAATAATTCAACGACTCGATAATCATCAATATGTTGTGAACGAGAAATACATTCAGCTATTTGATGAGCATCAAAATTTGTTAATTTTTTCAGAAGATTTTGATAATGATTCCATGCGTATTCATCTAAGGTATTGGTTAAAGTAGAGATTTTATCCCCGATAACAATAACTTTTGCATTAGGAATATTACCTTTCCGGTTACACCGTCCAGCCCTTTGAATTAAATTTTCGGGTGGGCAAATTTCAGAAATTAAAACTTCTGCATTAAGATCACAACCGACTTCAATAGCGCTGGTGGTGATAATAATATAGGGTTGTTGATCTTGATCCCGTTGTTTCAGTTTTTTATAAATGTTAGTTCGAGAAAATTCTGAACTTTTTGGATATTCAGAAAGCCGTCCATGATAAAGAAATAGAAATTGCTCTTCTTGATGAGTTCCTATTTTATTTTTAACAGCTTTATAAATTTCTACGGCATCTTTAACCGTTTCAACAACTGTTAAAATCCTTCTCGTCCCCTGATTCTCCCATTCGCTAAGTATTAAATTAGAGACTTGCTGTTGAAAAGGTTCTGGGTTTTCAACATCTCGTTGAATTTCGTTCAACCATTTAAAGCTCTTACGATTAAGATCGGATTTTCGATTTAATGTATTTTCATAAAATAGGTTAAGGTTTTGCTGTCGTTCTTGATCATCAATATAGTCAATTAAATCAAGATAATTAAATTTTTGGTAATGTTCTTTTGGTAAAGTAGCTGTCATTAAAATAAGCGATCGCCCCGCTTCATAAAGAGATTGAACCAAGCTTTGAAAATTCGTAAATGAAATATCATCATAGGTATGAGGTTCATCAAAACAGATCAAGGTTTTATTTTGCCGATGTATTCTCAAAGGAAATATAAAAGACTTCTGCTTGTCGCCAAACCCAAAATAACGATACATAAATTTATCGATTGTTGTTAAGATCACATCTCCTTTATAAAGATGACGACGCAAGTTAATTTTTAAGGTGTCGGTAATATCAATACCATTTTGATAAACGTAACGATACATCTCAGAACCTGTATCAATCACTAAAGCAATCTCTTGATTAGGTAAATTAGCTGATAATCGTTTTAAATACTCTTGAATTCGTTGGCGGTGATCATCGAGTAAACTGCGAGTTGGAAGCGGTAACAATAATCGATAATTCTGGGCTAATGCAGGAAATAAGATGGCTTCTAATTTACCTGATCCGGTAGGAGCTTTCAACAAGATAGCAGGATGATCATTGT